>JAYUYU010000823.1:0-9010 GCA_043752365.1 Myxococcales bacterium
CCGGCGCCCCCACGGACGAAGCGGCTGGCGGCACCGTCGTCGCCACCGGGAGCTCGACGGCCAATTGTAGTACCTCGCCGGTTCCCAGCAAAAGCTCGCGTGCAAACGTCGTTCGCCCCACCGCCACGGCGCTCACACGGTGTTCCCCCGGGTTGATAGGCATGGGTACGCCCAGCACCGCCGCCGAGAGCGGCTTGCCGTCCAGCTCGACGCTGACGTTTTGCACGCCGCTCGGCAAGCGGACCGTAAGGAGCGCGACCTTCGCGCGTACCCGCTCACGCGCGGCGCTCAGCAGCCTCTCGACGTCGGCGGCCCTGACCCCGCTATCGAGGAGCTCTCGCGCCCGGTCGTATTCGACCAGCGCTTCGACGAACGCTCCTTGCTCTTCTTCGCAACGCGCCAGGTGAAAGCGCATGCCGGGTGTGTCTTTGATGGCAATGGCTCGGCGAAATTTGTCTGCGGCTTCTCGCCAGCGCGCGGCATCTTCCGCCGCGCGGGCCTCGTCGAACAGCCGGCGGGCAACGCTGAGCTCGGAGGGCGTCGGCCCCGAGCCGGCCAGCGCAGTGGGGGCTTGGAGCGCAGGCACGAGCGCCATGAGGAGCGTAAATAGGGGCTGAGGAACGAGGAGTCGCATGGGTGCGCCGGGCGGATATACACCTGTCGGGCGGTCGCCTTCGAAGTTGCGTGAAATCACACCCAATTTCAGTGATGCTAAATATTATGGACGCCGGGCCGAGCCGGGTTAAACACAGGGCGTGCGCGTTTTCCGGGCCACCCTCGCTTCGCTGCTGATTCTTGCCTCGACCAGCCTTGCGTCAGCTGCAGGCTCCCCCCGCTATCACACTGTCGCTGCGGGTCAGCGGCTCGGCTCTATCGCCAAACGCCACGGGGTGGGCATCGACGCCATGTGCACCGCCAACGGCATCGAGCGCACCCAGCGCCTCAAGGTCGGCGACAAGCTGCTCGTCCCGAGCAAAGACGACAAGGACGGCAGCACCACGCGCCGCCAATACGGCCCGCCCGAGCGTAAAGAGGAGAAGAGCCGCGCCACTGGTGACACCGTCCTCGCTAGCACTCGTGAGCCAGCGAGGCCCTCGACTCACACCGTCTACACCGGCCAGCGTCTGGAAACGATCGCCAAGCGCTACCAGGTGAGCATCGACGCGCTGTGCGACGTGAACCGCATGCGCCGAAACGCCAAGCTGAAGCCCGGTCAAGTCCTGGTCATCCCGGGCTCGCTTCCGGACGGCGGTCTTTCGAAACCGAGCGACGACGACGAACGACGCACGAGCTCCGCCAAGCAACCCAAGAAGGGCTATTTGGAGCTGGCAACGTACACGACCAGGTACCGCGGCATCGTCTTCGACAAGAAGGGGAAGGTCGCGGGCGGTGCGGTCGAGTCGATCTCGAAGTTGTTCGCAGCCACCGGTAGTCGCCCGCGCGTCGACCCTCGCCTGATCGCGCTCTTGGCCGACGTCAGCGAACACTTCGGTGGCCGGCCAATACGGGTCGTGAGCGGCTGGCGCGATCACTCCTACTTCGAAGATTCGCGGCACAAGCACAGCCAAGCCGTCGACTTCAGCATCCCAGGCGTCGCCAACACGGTGTTGCGCGACTACCTGCGGCGCTACAGGAATTGCGGCGTCGGCTACTACCCCAACTCGTCGTTCGTGCACTTGGACGTGCGCGACACCGCAGCCTACTGGGTAGACCACGCCGGCCCCGGCGAAGCCCCGCGCAGCAAACCGCACCACCCCAGCCCGACCGAAAAGCCCGACGCCCCGGAGCCGTCCGGCCCTATCGAAGAAGCGGGAGCCGACGTCGACGAGCGCGCCAGCCCGGGCGAAGCCCCGCCCGTCGCGGCGCCCGCGCCGCTGCCCAAGAAGCCGAGCAGCGACATCACGAGCGGTGCGTCGCAGACGACTCCCGTCGCGCCACGGACACCGAACCAGCCAACTGCACCGTAAGTTGGCTGGCAGTTTTGCGGTTCCCGGGCAGCTATGCTTTTGTCCGTGGTCGTGCACTACCGCTTTGCCTTGCGCCTATCCCCAGCCCCCACGTTGGGCGCGCTCGGGCTGACCGTCGGGTTGCTGGCCAGCTCGGCCTGCAACTACCCCAAGCCTCCGGCCGCCTGGACCGGAGCCGTGGCCCCCACGGCCGTGGCGGCGCCGACGACTCCTCCCGCCCCGCCGCCGCCACCCCCGCCTCCCCCGCCACCCAAGTGCGAAGATCTCGCCGAGAACTGCGCGGCCGGCGCCGACACGAAGTTGCCCGTCGGTGACAGCGGCGCCTGGTTCACCCCGCCCGCAGGCTGGCACTACGCGCGCACGACTGAGGGCAGCATCGCCGTCAATCCAGCTGGCACCGCCATGATGATCCTCGCCCCGAGCCCCGACCCCTCCGACATCGCGCCGGCCGTCGAGGCCATGGTCGTACAACGCGGCGTGAAGGGCTTGAAGGTCGAGAAGCTGAAGCGTCGTCTGAAGAAGCCCCAACAAACCCTACCGGCTGGTGAAGGCTCGGTCGATTTGTGGGAAGTCGACAAAGGCCAGCAGGGCGAGTCGCTCGCGCTGGGCGATAAAGGCAATGGCACGCTGTTGGTGCTGGTCGGCAAGCCCGCGCCGGAGCACACGCTGTTCGGTATCGGCTTCGTGGTCGAATCGGTGGCCGAGGCCGAAGCGCCGAAGATCATGCAGTCAGTGCAAACGCTGCGGGGCAAGCCTTGAGCTGCCAATTAGTGCGCTTCGGCGGAGCCAGCTGATGGCGTCGCCCCCCCTCGCTCCCGGCACCGTGTTGTCGGGGCGCTATCAACTCGCCGAGGTGATCGGCGAGAGCGACCTCAGTACCGTCTACGCCGCGGCCGATCAACGCAGTCAAGCGCAGGTCGCACTGAAGGTGTTCGCGCCAAGCGTCATGGGGCGCGTGGCCGCCTTGTCCGACTACCAAGGGCAAGCGCGGCAAGCCTCTGGCCTGGGCGTTGAAGGTATCGCGCGCGCCTACGACTTCGGGATCGACGCCAACGCCGGCGTGCCGTTCAGCACCGCCGAGCGCATCGGCTGGCCTTCGCTCGACCGCCGCGTGTCGGCGCGGGGCCCGCTGGGCGTCGCCGACTTGAGCCGCGCGCTCGCAGTGTTGGCGCGCGCGCTCGACGCTGCCCACGCCGCGGGCCTGCTGCATCGTGATCTCAAGCCGCAGAACGTGTTCATTTCCCCGGATAATCCGGAGTGGGTGCGCATCACTGATTTCGGCGTGAACGCTGTGCGGCGCGGCGCGCCCGAGGCCATGGGCTGGGGCGGCCCGCCGGGCTACACACCGCCCGACGCCGTCGACGCAGCCGCGCCGGGCTCGCCGGGCGTCGACTTGTTCGCGCTCGGAGTGATCGCCTTCTTCGCCCTCACGCGCGCCACACCGTTCCGCTCGCTGCGCAGCCCGGGCTTCGATCCGAACGCGCATTGGTCAGAGTTGAACCAACCGCTGAATCCCCTCAGCCAGCGCGGCAAAGAGGTGGGCGTGGCGCTCGACCCAGCGCTGGACGCCTGGTTCGAGCGCGCGCTGGCCCTGGCACCACAAGACCGCTTCCGCAGCGCTGGCGAAATGGCCCGCGAGTTGTCGGCCCTGGCAGACCAGGCAAGCGCGCGCGGTGGCGGCGGGCCGCGCTCGATGCCCGGCATCGCGGCGGCGATTGCGCAGCCGCTCGTATTTCAACCCGAGCCATCCCCAGCGTCGCTGGGCCTGGCGGCTACGTCTCCCGCCTCACTCTCACCCATGGCCAGCATGGCGGCTGCGGCCGCTGCGCGCTCGTTGCCGCCTATGACCGCGGCTGGGCGCACGCTGGTCTCGCCGGTAGACGAAGCCGTCGCGGGCTTGCCCAAGAAGCGCTCGTCCCTGCCGTTGTTGCTCGGCTTGGGCGTGTTGCTGTTTGGTGGTTTGGCCTACGCCGGCTACCGGGTTTTGGGCCAAGGCGGCGACAGCAAGGCCAGTCCAGAGCCGAGCGCCGCAGCGTCCGTCAGCCCCGCGCCGTCGGTGGCGCTGGCGCCGGTCGTGCCCAGCGGCCCGGCACGCGCGCGCTTCACCTGCCAGCCCCAAGCGTGCGAATGGGTGGTGTGTGACGGCAAGAACATCGCCGTGGTCAACGACGAAGTCGAGGTTACGCCGGGCGGCCACGACTGCAGCGCATCCAAGAACGGCTTCGGATCGAAGTCGGTCAGCTTCACGGCCACGCCTGGCGAAGTAAGCTCCGTGGTGTTCGACTTGCCCCCACTTCCGGCCGCGACCCAGCAAAAATCCGGGCTGGCCAGCCCCGCCCCCGCCGCCAAGCCAGCAGCAGTAGCGGCCACCCCCAAACCCAAGTCGACGCCCGTCACGACCCCGAAGTCGACGCCAGTCGTGACACCGAAAGCGACGCCAGTCGTGACACCGAAAGCGACGCCCACGGCTGCCGCCAAGCAGCCGGTGGCCAAGACTCCGACCCCAAAGAAGAAGAAGTGCAGCACCTTCCTTGGCTGCAAGTAGGCCTGGGCGTCGCTACAGGTCGCGCAGGCTCAACAGCTTCGGCTCCGTAAATTCTTCAATCGCGAAGCGCACCCCCTCGCGTCCCTTGCCGGAGTCGCGAACGCCGCCATACGGAATGTTGTCGACGCGAAAGCTGGGTGCGTCGTTGATCAGCACGCCGGGAAACTCGAGTTCGCGAAACGCCGTCAGCGCTCGCCCCAAGTCGCGCGTGAACACGGCGGCTTGAATGCCGAAGCGCGAGGCGTTACAAGCCGCGAGACCAGCCTCGAAGTCATCGACCGGTTCGACGACCGTCACTGGACCGAAAACTTCGTCCTTGCACACGCGCTGCTCCGGCCTCGTGCCGGTCAACACCGCGGGCGCGACTACGTTGCCGTCGGCGCTCCCACCCGTCAAAAGTCGAGCGCCGTCGCGCGTCGCTTCTTCTATCCACGACAACACGCGCGTCACGTGGCGCATCTCGATCAGCGGACCCACGACCGTGCGTTCATCGAGCGGGTCGCCAACCGGCAAGGCGCGCGTCAACGCCACGAAGCGCTCGAGAAATTCCTCGAAACGCGCCCGCACCACGAACAGCCGCTGCGCCTTGATGCAGACCTGGCCGGCGTTGGCGAAGCTCGCGTCCACCAGGCGCGGCAACAGCGCCTCCAAGTCCACGGTCTCGTCGATCAAGCAAGGCGCGTTGCCACCCAGCTCCAGCAGCACGTGTTTTCTGCGAGCCACGCTGTCCAAGTGCCAACCCACGCTGTCGCTCCCCGTAAAAGAGAGCACGGGCAGGCGCGGGTCGGTCGCCAGGCGTTCGGCCACCGCAGGCTGCAAGTGCAGCACGTCGAAGGCGTGCGGCGGCGCACCTGCGCGCGTCGCTAGCTCGGCCAAGCGATGCGCGGTGAGCGGCGCTTGCGGCGCTGGCTTCAACACCAGCGGGCAGCCCACGGCCAGCGCCGGCGCCAGTTTGTGCGCCACCAAGTTGAGCGGAAAATTGAAGGGCGAGATCCCCGCCACCGGGCCGCGCGCCACGCGCCGAAACAACGTGAGCCGCCCCTCCGCTCCGGGCAGTTGATCCGACGGCAACACTTCGCCGCCCAGCACGCGAGCCTCGGCCGCGCCCAGCCGAAATGTCGACACCGCGCGCTCTACTTCGGCTCGAGCGTAGCGAATAGGTTTACCACTCTCGCAGCAGATCAAGCGTGCTAGCTCGGCTTGCTCGGCTTCGATTGCCAACGCGAGTTTCTCCAATACCAGCGCGCGCTCGTGCGTTGCGCTCCGCGACCAGTCTTTGAAGGCCGCCGCAGCACCGCTGATCGCTTGCTCCAAGTCATCGGCGTCAGCAAGCCCAACCTCGCCCACGACCGACATGTCGTAAGGGTTTCGAATCGTGACCGGAGTAGCGTTGTCGCGGCACGTGCCGCCGATGTAGGGCCCTATCGCGCGCGTGGTCATGCGCGGCCGAGCATATCGCGAGGCTCTGCCCGCAGCGCGCTGCGGAGCGCGCGAGAAGCGAGACAAGGCGCGGAGCGAGCGCAGCGAGCGACACGAGACAGAGCACCCCAGCCGTGCGAGAAAATTCGCTGAGCATGGAGAATCACACTGTGGGTATGTAAATACCCGTGACCCTTCGCGACAGCAGCCTACATGTCATGTTTCGATACCTACCGTCAGATTCGCCTTAAAACATGCTGGATCGTAGCTGCGGCATGGAACGTGGGTCGGGCCTACAAGCCGATTGAGTGTGTCGATTCGGGTTTACAGATGGAAATGCTGACCGGTATAACCAATGGACTGGATGCGCGTTCTTGCAGCCATCGCCCTCGGTTACTTCCTCGTCGGTAGGCTCGGCGGCGCGGGGACCACCGAACAGCTTGGTTCCGGTTTGATGGACCCGGCTCGGGCCGAGCTCGACCGCACCCTCAGCGTCGCGCTCGAAGAGCCGCGCGAGTTCGAGCCCAAGCTCGACACACCCAAGCGCCGCGTCGCCCCGGGCAGTCGGGTGATTTCGCTTGCCGCCGGTTGTCGCGCTGCCGAAAAGCCGTACGACCTACTGATTCATTTTCACGGTGCGCCGCCCGTGCTCGAAACCGCGTTCGAGAAGTCCGGTATCGACGGCGTGCTCGTCATCTACAACTGGGGCATCGGCTCCGGTGCCTACGAAGATCCATTCGCCGCCCCTGGTACCTTCAACCAGTTGGTCACCAGCATTACCAACGGCGTTCGGGAGCTGTGCCCCACCGCGGCCGCCCCCAAGCGCATTGGCCTCAGCGCTTGGAGCGCGGGCTACGGCGCAGTCTGGCGCATCCTCGATCGCTCGAACGACGCCGCCCGCATTGACTCCGTGCTGCTATCCGATGGGTTGCACTGCGGATTCGTGGGTAACGAGCGCGAGCGCCAGGTGAACCCCGCGCAAATGGCAGCCTTCGAGCTGTTCGCCGATCAGGCCGTGGCCGACAAGCGGCTATTCGCGATCACGCACTCGACCATCGCGACGCCCTACGCCAGCACGACAGAAACCGCCACCTACCTGTTGGACGCCGAGGGCGTGCCGCGTATTCAAGTGAGCATGCCCGGGCCTCGCCCCGATATGGAGCTCACCTCCCGGGCTGATCGCGGCGCCTTCCATGTGCGCGGCTTCGCCGGCCAGGACAAGCCTGCACACGCCAACCAACTCTACGCCTTCGGCGATCTACTCCTTCCCTACCTAAAAGAGCGCTGGCGCTAGCGCTCTCGGCGAGAGCCACGCGTGGGATTTATTGGCCGGGTCTGACGAAGGTCCCGTCCGAGTCCGCGTCCACGTAAATGGGGTTCGAGAAGCCGAACGGCTTGATCCACTTGCCGGGCAGGGCGTCGTTCATGAACGTGTCGCCGCGGGCCACGACCACGAGCCAGCTGTCCGCCTTGAGCTCGAGGTCGACTGACACGTTCCAATCCGACTGCCGCCGCACTTCGGTGCGGGTGCGCTCCTCGGCCTTGGCTCCGTTGACATAGACTTCCACGTGCGACACGTCGATCCACTCGGCGGCGCGCAGGCTGATGGCCAAAGACACGCGCCGGCCTTGCACGGTGTCGCCCGGGCCGGCGCCGCCGTTCGCGGTCGGTAACACGAAAATTCCGCACGACACCGTGGCGTGACCGGCCGTCAAAGCCCGCGCGACGTCCAGCGGCGCCACGCGCGTGACGTCTTGGTCCGGCACGCGAACATAGGTGCGCGGCCAACCCGCCCACTGAAACACGACATGATGCGAATCCGAGTTGCCGACCGCCGTGTAGCGGCGCCCCACGTTGAGCAGCTCGAACCACTCGCGCAGGTTCCGCGCGAGCACGCTCGGGTCTTCGAGATCGAAGCCGTTGCTCACCTCCAGCGCATCGAAGCCGAAGCTGAACTCTGGAGCTTTTGCTACACCCGTCTTGGTGTCGAGCTCACCGCGGTTGAAGTAGCCGACACCGGGCATGCGCGGGTGATTGACTTGCAGCACCGCTTGCGGCGCGCGCGCCCTGACGACAGCGAAAATTTCGAGCGGTGACGTCTGATGCGTCCGCGGTACCTCGAGCGACCGCGGGTACGGGTAGGCGTTGAAATGCCCCCACTCGAGCGTGGTGATCTCGACGCCCGGCATGCTGGCCAGCTTGCCGCCGAGGCCCTGCTTGGCAATCGCCTCCGTGTAGTCGGTAACGTGGTTGTGGTCGGTAGGAACCGCAAGCTCGATGCCCTCGGCTGCCAAGGTCAGGACGCGCTCCGTCAACGGCACGCTCGAGTCATCGCTGGGCGAGGCGTGCACGTGAAAATCACTGGCCAAGTAGCCGCTGGTGTCGACCGTACGCCGTAGCTCGGCGCGGAACGTCGCTCCCAAGTTAGCGTTCACCTCCAGCTCCTGCCGCGGCAGCGAGTATTCGGGACCGCGCGTGGCCAGCACGTCGTAACGCCCGGGCGGCAGCTCGAGCGAGCCCACGCCGTTGAGCGAATACAGCATGTTCTTGGACCCGGCATCGTGTTCGCCCGGCACCAAGTCCGGGTCTTTCGTCGGCGCCACGCCGCGCACGACCAAACGCCCTGGCAGCGGCTGGCCCTGCTGGTCGGTCATCAGGTAGCTCAAAGTGCCAGGCCGCGGGGGCACCAGGTTCAAACGCTGCTCGCTGCCCTCGCTGACGCTGGCAAGCTCTTGGTCCTCACCACCGGGCGCCTGCAGCACGAAGCGATACTCGCCCGGTGGAAGCGGGAGCTCGAAGCTGCCGTCGGGCGAGGCCGACACGCTCAACACAGTGCGACCGTCCGGGTGCCGCGCCGAGATGGTCGCCCATTTTTGTGCCGGGCGCAGCACGCCGCGGGCGAACCCCAGCGGCTTGCCCAAGCGCTGCCAAGCAACGCGAGCCAGCGCACCCAAGCCACCGTCTACCGCGATGGCGTCGCGCCGAAACACCGCACTCGACCCTGGTGCAAGCTCGGTGCTCGCGCCTAGCGCCACCTCACCCGCAGGACCCACCACGTCGAACTCGAACGAAGTCTGGG
>JAYUYU010000824.1:0-8998 GCA_043752365.1 Myxococcales bacterium
GGGTTCCCTCGCTCCTACCGGGGCGGCAGTTTTCGGTCATGACACCCGACGCGGAGGTCGTGGTCCACGGCACTGTCTTCAGTGTGCTGGTGAGCGGCGTGGCGTCAGCGGCGCGCAGTTGCGTGCGCGTCGAGCAGGGCCGAGTCGTCGTGAAGTCCGCCGGCGCAGAAAGCACGCTAGGGCCCGGTGAGACCTGGGGTTGTTCCGCGAATGCCCCAACGGCGGCGTTGGCGCCCGCCGTTGAGCCCTCCTCGGGGCCGGCCAACCCTGCTCCCTCGGCCGCGCTTCCGCCGAAGCGCAAGGAGCGAACCGTCGAGCTCGTGGCGCCGAGGGGCACGCTCGATCAAGAGAACGCGGTTTTCCAAGCAGGTTTGGCGGCGGAACGCGAGGGACGGAGCGACGCGGCGGTGGCAGCGTTCGAACAGCTGCTGACGCGCTATCCCCAATCACCCCTGGCATCGGACGCGCGCGCCGCGCTGACGCGGGTGAAGCGCAGCGCGAAGCCCGGGCCCTGACCGGGTCTCGATTTACCTTGCGCTAACCTGACCGCATTGCGCGCGCCCGAAGCGGCCTTCGACGCATTGCACTTTTCTGCATGCTCGAGGCTGCAAGTTCCGACTGCGTATCGGGCGCATGAAAGCAACCCTCCCTCTAACGCCAAATTGGGCTGTTGCCACGGTGCTGGCGGGGTTTGCCCTGCTTGGCTGCAGCGGTAACCTGTTCGGCGGCAGCTCCGGGTCCGACCCGGTCGGCTCTGCCGCTGGCTCCGCAAGTGTCGGCAGCACCGGTGGTTCCAGCGGGCAAGCGGGCGCAAGCAGCATCGCCAGCGGGGCGGCCGTGGGTCCGAGCTCTGGACGTCGCCTCACCAAGCGCGAGTACCTGAACTCGGTCGTCGATCTGCTCGGAGTCGATCTGAGCGCTCCAGATGACGCTGGGCTGCTGTCCGAGGATCAGCCGCCGACCGGTGCCGGTTTTCGGAACGACATCGGGGGCCTGCTGCCCACCGCAGTGCGAACCGACGCCTTTGAAGCCCTGGCCATTCGAGCTTCGGAGCGAGTTGCCTGGGCCTCGGGGCTTGCCTTGCACGCTGCGTGCACGGACCAAACTGCGGAGTGTCGGGCAGGCTTCATTCGGCAGCTAGGCCGCTTGCTGTTTCGGCGCGTCGTGACCGACGCCGACGTGCAGCTCTTTCTACCGCTGTTCGAGGTGGCGGACCAAGCTCAGGGGTTCGAAGCAGGCGCGCGCTTGGTACTGCAAGCCATGCTGCAGTCGCCGCACTTCCTCTATCGTTTGGAACGCCTGGACAGCGTCGACGCGGCGTCGGGCAGGCCGGCCCCGAGTGCGTTCGAGCTCGCCACGCGCTTGTCCTACTTGACGTGGCAGTCTGCGCCAACCCCTGCGCTGCTAGAGGCGGCTGAGCGCGGCGAGCTGGGCGGCGCCAGCTTCGCCGCGGCGGTCCAGGGTGCCCTTAGCCACCCGAACCGGAAGCGTGGCTTCGAAGGCTACGCCCAAGATTGGCTGCAGCTGTATCGCCTGGACCGCCGAACTCCGAACGACGAGCTCGGAGTGACGCCAGAGCTGATCGGTGAAATGAAGGAAGAGACGCTGCGTTTCGTCAGTCGCATCGCGCTGACTGAGGACCGCGATCTGAATGCCCTCTTCACCGATAAGACGACCGACCTGGGACCAGCGCTAGCGCCGATTTACGGCGTAGCGCCGCCCGCGCAAGGCTTTGCACGCTTTGACCTCTCCGGCGACTCACACCGTGTCGGAATTCTGACTCAGCCGGGCTTCATGATTCTGCGCGCCGCGCCCGAGCGAGCCACCATCGTGCATCGGGGCCTGATGGTGCTGCGGGTGTTCTTGTGCTCGGAAGTACCGTCACCGCCGGCCAACGCAGCGACCAACCTGGACTCAGTGCCGACGAACCTGACGGATCGCGAGCGGTTTAGCCTGCACACCACCGCTCCGACTTGTAAGGGCTGCCACGCCGCGTTCGATCCGCTGGGCTACGCGTTCGAACCGTACGACTTGGCTGGCCGATTCAGGAATCAGGACGAGTTCGGCAATCCGCTTCGCTCGGATGGCGAAGTGCACCTGGACGACGTGACGGAGACTTTCGCCAACACCGCAGAGTTCGCCAACCTGCTCAGCAAGAGCGCGCGCGTGCAACGCTGCTTCGTGAGTAAGCTCTTCCAATACGGCATGGGCCGCACGCTGCAGGGCAGCGACGAGTCTGCCGTCGACGCCCTCGTGCCAAGCTTCGAGGCTGCAGGCCGTACCTACTTGGCCGCCTTGAACGCGGTCGCGAACAGCCCGGCGTTCCACGCGCCAGCACCCCGTGAATAGAGCCATGAGCGAGCCGTTTTGCCGATTGGAGGGAGAGCACGCATGACGCTTGTCCAGGACCGCATGCATCGCCGGGCGTTTCTGCGCGGCGCAGGTGGCGTGGCGATTGGGCTGCCATTCCTGTTGTCGAGTGAGGGCGACATTCGGGCTCAGAGCAAGGCAGCGCCCGAACGTCTGATTACCGTCTACTTCCCGCAAGGTATTCCGGCGTCGGTGCGCAGCCAGGGCCTTACGGGCGTTTTGGCGCCGCTCGCTCCGTTCAAGTCGAAGCTCACCATGCTGAGTGGGCTCAATTGCAACGCAACTTCTCCGAATAACGGTCATTCGCATGGTAGCGCGGGCTTCGCGTGTGGTTTTGGCACGCCCGTCTTGAGCACCAAGGGCGGGCCCAGCATCGACTGGGTCGTCCACGAGCACACCAAGACCGATACGCCGCTGCCGACCTTGAGCGCGGGTTTTTCCGGCGGCGACGACGTGGCCGAGACGGTGCGCTACCATCACTCTTGGCGCGGCAAGAACCAGCCGAACGAGGTCATCCTCGACACGCTCAAACTGTTCAACGCTATCTTTGGTAGCCAGGTAACGCCGCCCACGGGCGCCGCGCCTGATCCGGTCGCGGTGCTCAAGGCTCGGCAGCGCGTCAGCGTGCTCGACACCGTAGTCGCCGATTACCAGCGCGTGGTCAGCGACGCAGGCGGCTATTCGCCTTCGGTGCGCAGCCTGATTGCGAACCACCTCGATACGGTGCGTGAGCTCGAGAAGCGCGCCGTGGCGTTCCAAATGGCCATCAATGGCCAAGGCCCGGAGTTGGGCGCCGCGTGCAAGGTCCCCACGCAGCCAACGCAAATGGACTCAATCTTGGGTCCATCGGTCAACGGCTCGAGCCCCAAGACAACTCCGTATTTCGATGAGATGTGGTCGATCATGACCGATCTGTACGTGCTCGCCATGCGCTGCGACTGGGTGCGTTTCGGTAACCTTCTGTGCGGCAGCGGTGGCGACTCCTATCCGTACACGTGCCCGGCCGGCAAGACGAACAACGTGCACGGAGAAGGCTTCCACCTCTGGTCGAACACTACAATTCGCCCGATAGTCGAAGATCATATGTCGTGGACGATGAGCAACATCGCTTCGCTCCTGGCCAAGCTCGATGACCCCAGCTTCAAGGATGTCGATGGCGGCACGCTGCTCGACAACACGACCGTCATGATCGGCACGGAGCTGGGCGACGACGTCGCCAATCATGGCTTGACCGACATGCCGTTCTGGATTGCGGGCGGAAAAAAGCGCTTTAAAGTCGGAGACTTTCCAATTCCGGGCGGGCGCTCCGACGTGGACCTGTACTCGACGATTTTGCAGGCCACGGGCATCACAGCGCCGTTTGGTGACCAAGCCTTTTATCAAGGTCCGTTGCCCATTTTTGCTTGAGCGCGGGTGCTGAGTGATCAAAATCGTCAGCTGCTTCACAAAACCCCCCCACTGAGTCGCAATAGATAGTGAGGCGTTTCCCGCTCTCCGCGCCTGCGTCAACGCGGCGTGTCGCGTTGGCCACGAAAGAGACCGTGGATGATCCGAGCGTTCTTTGGCGTTTTTTCGTTGCTGGCCAGCGGTTGCACGGGAGTCATTGCCTCGACTGGCGCTGATTCGTCCGGCGTGGCGGGCGGTACTGCTGGACCTACGGGTGGGCTGGCAAGCGGTGGGACAAGCTCGTCCGCCGACGCGGCGAGCTTACCACTCGAGCCGGCCCCCGCCGTGCTCGCTCGCCTGACGGCAGCTCAGTACAGGAACGCTATCCGTGATTTGTTCGGACGAGATCTGGCCAAGGTCGAACTCCAGCCAGACACGCGACCTTACAATTTTTCCGTCATCGGCGCCTCGACCTCCAGCGTGTCTGAGCACGGCGTCAACCTCTACGGAGTTTCGGCCCACGATGTCGCGTCGAAGGTTTTTGCCGATCAGACTCTGCGCGCGACGCTTTTGTCGTGCGCGGGCGAAGGCGCTGTCGACGCGACCTGCCTGACCCAGTTCGTCGAGCAATTTGGGCGCCGAGCATTTCGTCGCCCACTCGAGCCTGCAGAGATTCAAAGCTACGTGGCCTTGGGCCTCGAAATTGCGGCGACTGGTGCCGGGCTCGGCCCCCAGTACGTCGTCGCGTCGATGCTGCAGTCGCCGAGCTTTCTTTATCGAGTCGAGGTCGGGGAACCGGCTCCGGAGCACCCAGGCTGGTCGCGCTACACGGCCTACGAAGTCGCATCGCGGCTCTCGTTTCTGCTGCGCAACAGCATTCCCGACGCGGAGCTGCTGCAGGCAGCGGCGGACGGCACGCTTGCGGGCCCCGAGGGCGTCCGGGCACAAGCCGAGCGCATGCTTACTGACACCACGCCGACCAAAGCCATGGTCGACCAGTTGTTTCGCGAATACTTGGACATTCCACTGTTGGAAAAAGTCGAGTTTCCAGTCGAATTAGGGGACAGCGCGGCTCTTTCGACCGCTATGGGGCAAGAAGTGTCGGCGCTCGTCTCGCGCATTGCGTTGGAGGAACCAACCGACATGCGGACGCTCTTCACGACCACCCGCACCTCGGTCGACCCTCGGCTTGCTAGTTTCTATGGCGTCTTGGCGCCTGCGCCTAGCACGTGGGCGAACGTTGCGCTGCCCACTGACGGACCGCGCGCAGGCTTGTTGACGACTGGCGCGATGTTGACGATTCACAATCGTCCACACCGCACCTCGCCCACCATGCGTGGCCTGTTCATCCGCCAGCGACTGCTATGCGGCACCATCCCTCCACCACCGGACAATATTCCGCCGCTGAACGAGACGGACACCGGGACACCCACCACGGTTCGCGACAAGCTATTGGAGCACGCCATTAATCCTGCTTGTTCCGCCTGTCATCGCGCGATGGATCCGCTGGGTCTCGGCCTCGAGGAGTTCGACCAGTTCGGTCGTTTCCGCGGCGCCTACGACAACGGACTGCCGATCGATAATTCAGGGGATCTCGACGGCACGCCCTTCAACGGCGCCAAGCAACTGGGTGAGCTGCTAGCCCAGGATGAAAGGGTAACGGCTTGTCTGGTGACGCAGATGTATCGCTATGCCTCGTCGCGCCTCGACGATGAGGGTGAGGCCGGCGAGCTGGCTCGAATGCACGACAGCTTCAAGGCGGGCGGCTATCAATTCCAGTCGCTCTTGCTGGCACTCGTGCAAAGTGAAAGTTTTCGCTACTTCAAACCGGAGGCTCCATGATCTCTCGTCGAACCGTGCTCAGAGGCATGCTCGGAGGCTCGACTTTTGCGCTAGGCTTGCCGCTGCTCGAGCCTATGCTCGACGTCAACGGTACCGCCTTGGCGCAGGGCGCAGCGCTGGCCAAGCGCTACGGTATGTTTTTCTGGGGCGGAGGCTTGCCTTGGAACTTTCGTCACAAGCAGCCGGCGCGCGAGGGAAATCCGGAGCCTAAGGACATACCCGATCTGGACACTTGGACGCCGTCCGCCACGGGGAAGGGTTTCGAGATCACGCCGTTGATGGAGCCACTGGCCCGCCACAAGGGCAACTTCAGTGTGGTAACGGGGCTAGAGCCGCACACCGATATTCCTGCCATGCCTGGCGGCCAGGGCGATGGTCACATGCGCGGCGTGTGCACGACACTCACAGGGGACCAAATCCGCGTCGCGGGTTTCAATCACGACGCGCACATCTTTGCCGTTAGCCGCCCCACGTTCGATCAAGTCATCGCCAAACACCCGGATTTTTACACGGGCGGTGCGCCGTACTTCAAGTCGCTCGAGCTCGGTATGAGCAAGGCTTTGTTTCACGACTTCGGCACTTGGCTCGCCATCTCGCACAACGCGCCGGAGTCGCTGAATATCCCGGTCATTGATCCGCAGGCGTTTTTTGATCAGGTGTTCGCGGTCAAGCCGGATTTCGCAGAGGTGGCCCGGCGCACCAGCATGCTCGACGTGGTGTCCGAGGACATTCGGCGACTTCAGCCGCGGCTCGGTGCACGCGACCGACAAAGGCTCGAGGAACACTTGACCCATATCGGCGAGATTGAACGTCGTCTACAAGTCACTCAGGCCGCGTGCACCAACCCCTCGGCGCCCGTCGGCATGTTCGACGGCGAATCGTCGATTCTGGCGAAGCTCGACGTGATGGGCGACATCCTGGTGGCTGCGCTGCGCTGCGACTTGACGCGGGTCTTCACGATTGCCTTCACGACTCCCGGGTCGCAGTGTGCCATCAACGCCGCGGGCGAAGTCGGTGGGGTCGGCGCGAAGGAAATGCACGCCGCCCTGCACGAGGGTGTTCGTGACGTGTCGGTCGGCGCCACGAAGCTGCACATGACCGCCTTCGCTATGCTGCTCGACAAGCTAACGGCCGAAGTCGATGTCAACGGACAGACGCTGCTCGACTCCTCCTGCATTCTCGGCACTTCCGAGTATGGAGAGGGCTACACCCACTCCAACAAGGAGACTCCGGTAGTGATCGCCGGCAAGGCGGGGGGCTCGCTGGACCCCGGATGGCACGTTCGCGACGAAGGCGGCAACTATTCGCGTGCGCATCTGACGATCCTCCGAGCGCTCGGCATCAACGAGCCCAGCTTCGGTTTCAACGGCGCCCAAACCTCTAACGTTTTGCCCTTCCTCAAGGCGTGAACAAGCCGCTCTGGAGTTTGCCGAGTTTCGTCATCGTAGCGACGGCTGGCGCGCTTTGGTGCGTCGGCTGCTCTGAGGCGAGCCCCGGCGCGGCCCCGACGGTAGGCGGCGCTGGCGTTCAAGCGCAAGCCGGCAACGCAGCGCTGGCGGGCGCGGGTGCGTCGCTGGCCGGTGGTCAAGCTGGGCGCGGAGGTGATCCCGCGGCTGGGGGCGCCGGTCCTGGCGGAAGCTTGGCTGACGGCGGCCGCGCGAGTGTTGGTGGCAGCGCTGGCAGTGCCGGCGCGGACAATGCCGGTAGCGCTGGCACCGCGGGCAGCGGCCTGGTCGGCCCCAGCGTGCATCAGGGGCCCCACCATATTTACGTGCTCGAGTATCCGCAGCGCATCAAGGAAATCTCCGCCGATGGCAAGCTGCTTTGGGAGCATGAAACGCCGGCGCTTACGGTGATGTTTCAGGTGCTGTCGAATGGCAACGTCTTTTTCCCGCACGCGAGCAAGCCGCCGGGCGCGCAGGAGGTCAATCGGAATCATCAAGTCGTTTGGTCGTTCGAGAGCCAAACAGCAACTGAGATCTTGGGCGGTGAGCGACTGGCCAATGGCAACACGCTGCTCGGCGAACAGGGGCCACCGCGGGCGCTCGAGCTCGACGCGGCGAAGAACATCGTGAGCAGCACGCCGATTGCCACGAGTCAGCAGGGTGCTCACAACCAGATTCGACACATTCATCGCTTGCCGAATGGAAACGTCTTGGCCTGCCTGGAAGGCGAGGGGGTGGTGCGCGAATTCAATCCGGCTGGGCAAACGATTTGGGAGTATGCGGGCCTGCAGAGCGTTCACGATGCGATTCGCCTGGAGAACGGCAATACGCTGATCGCGGGCGGGGAAACCAAGCGACTGTTGGAGGTCACGCCTGCTGGGAAAGTCGCTTGGGAGTTCAACGACACCGACGCTCCCGACCTGCAACTGCGTTGGCTTACCAGCGTTCAGCTACTGGGGGACGGCAATATCTTGGTGGGAAACTGGACGGGAGCAGGTGGCGCGCCCGGTGTTCACGCTTTCGAAGTCAATCGTCAGAAACAAGTGATCTGGAAGTTCGACGACCATCAGCTGGTCAGCTCTGCGACGACCGTGCTGGCGGTCGAATAGCGTCCCGGGCGGCGCGGAGCTGGTCGGGGGGCGGGCCCGACACCACCTTCCCAGAGGAGCCGGACGCGCCGACGCCGGACGTGCCGACGCTGAATCTTGCCTGCAAAGGTTGCCGTGAATCGACCTGATGGTGATGGCTCACGGACTCGACGCGCGGCAAAGCAGCGCCGGCTTTGTTGTGCAGGTGAATACGGCACTCGCGCTGTCCCTACTCGTCATTGGCGCCTGTGGCGGAACCCAAGCGGAAGAGGGAGCGGGCATGGCCGGAGCGGGTAGGGCCGGAGCCCCGGTCGGTGGAATGCCGGCCACCGCGGCTGGGGGGACTCCGCCGGAGACGACCGCCGGAACCCCGTCGAACCCTCAAGCAGGGAGCGGGCCGACGACACCGAGCGGCGGAGCCGCGAATCACGGTGGCGCCGCGGGCGCAAGCCAGGTCCCAACCACCCAGGGTGGGTTCAAGCTGCTGGTCAGCAACGCGCTCGACTTCGCTCGCGAAGACGAAATGGTCGAGCTTCCGTGGAGCGCCATTATCGGCTCCATGCCAGCTGCCACGCCGGAAACATTGGTCGTCAAAGTGGTGGGCGGCGCCGAGCTGCCGAGCCAGGCGCTGGACGCGAATGGCGACAAGCTTTGGGATCGCTTGATTTTCCCGGTAAAGCTGGGGGCGGCGCAGAGCACGACGCTTGAAGTGAGCATGGGCTCACCCGCGACCGTAGCGCCTCGGGTCCTCGGTCAGTCTCGAAAGTCCAATGTCGAGGACGACTACTACTGGGAGAACGATCGCGTGGGGTACCGCGTGAAAGCGCATGGGCCAGTCAACAACGTCGACATCTTCGTCAAGAGCAC
>JAYUYU010000825.1:0-8996 GCA_043752365.1 Myxococcales bacterium
CGCCGGCGGCGGGGCCTCATCGAAAAGGGCGTCGAGCCCCCACTCGCTCGGGTTCACGAAGTCAGCACTTGTCGGCGAGCTGGCCAAGCCCCGAGTGCCCAGCGACGTGGGTGCGGCATCAGCGGCGCCGCCCGAAAAATCGTGGAGCGCGTCGAGGATCAAGTCGCCGACCATGCCAGCCTGATCGCGCTGCTCGGGCTTCCTTTTCTTGGAGCGCTCACCGGCGGTGGCCACCACCAGCTTGGCGATGTCTTGGTAGGTCGCGGGCTTTCCCAGTCGCTCCAACACGACCGACAAATCTTTGGCGAAGTCACCGGCCTGCAGGTAGCGCTGGTCGCGGTCGCGAGCGAGTGCTTTGCTCAGCACGTAGGCGACGTCGTCGTTCACGTCGCTACGAATTTGCCGCATGTCCGGGATCTGCCCGCCCTGCACCTGCTTGAAGGTGTCGAGGTCTGTTTCGCCCTTGAACAGCCGGCGCCCGGACAACATTTCCCACAGTAAAATGCCCGCCGCGAAGATGTCCACGCGCCGGTCGGCGCCCTGACCCAGCGTCACCTCGGGCGCCAAATAGCCGAACTTCCCCTTCACGATGTCTTCCTCGTCGGCCGTCAGGTGCGAGCTGGCTTTGGCCAAGCCAAAGTCCACCAGCTTGACCTCGCCGTAGCGCGTCATCAGCACGTTGTGGGGCGAGATGTCGCGATGCACGATACCTAGCGGCTGGCCCAGGTGATCGCAGGCGTCATGCGCGTAGGCCAAGCCTTCACACACGTGCATCGCGATCAGGCACGCTACCTCGACCGGCATTGGCTGCTCGTGGCGCTGCAGGTGTTCGAGCACGCCCTGCAGGTCCGCGCCGTCCACGAACTCCATGACGATGAAATGTGCGCCAGCCGCCTGCCCGATGTCGAAGACCTGCACGCACTTCGAATGGCTGAGGTACGCGCACAGCCGCGCCTCGTCCAAGAACATGCGGATGAACTCGCGGTTCTGAGACAGCTTCGGCAAGACCCGCTTGATCGCGACCTTCTTGCGGAAGCCTTCGATACCGGCGCTCTCGCCCCGGTACACCTCCGCCATGCCGCCCGCCGCGATGCGCTCAACCACCTTATAGCGTTGCGTTTCGGTCATGCTCGAGCCTCGGCTCGCCGCTCCGCGCTGCGAGTAGGTCATCGTCGCCGGCTGCCCTAGCTCCGGTCAAATAGCCTCGGGAGTTCAGGGTTTTTCAGGGGGCGCGGCCGCAGCGCCCTCAGGGGTAGTGGGCGCTGGCGCCGCGCCGGCTGTTGGCGTCGCGCTGGCGCCGAACAGAGCCAACGGCGCGACCCGCCCTTCGGCGCCGAAGCTCGCGGTGCACGCGGCCAAGCGCTGCTGCTTGCCGCAGTGGTGCTCCGCGAGTTTTTGGCAAAGCGCGGCGTCGGGCACGTGCCAGGCCCGCGACTGACGGCTGCCATCTTCGAGGTGCGCCTGAACCCAGCAATTGTTCGGGGCGTGGACAGCCAGCGTTTCGAGCTCGTCCTCCGGCGACAAGCGGCTGCACAGTGTCGCGAGCGGTTCCAGCTGGTAGGCGAAAAAGGCGTCGACGAAGCGCGTCTCGTTCAAGCGGCGGTAAGTCGTGCCACCGTGGGCGCGCACGAGCTCGGAGGCTTCGATGCCAGCGCTTGCCTCCAACTCGTGCAGGTGCTGCATCGTGCCCGAGCCGCGGATCAGGCGAGTCACGTAGCTCTCACCGCAGTTGGCCGACACACCTCCGCCTTGGCAACAGCCGGAACCCGCTAGGTACTTCGCCTCTTCCGGCGCTAGCTCCAGGTAGCCCGTGACCTCGACGTCGTAGGCGACGTGCGTCGCGCGATTCACGTTCGCGTCGGCTTTTATGGCCCCTGCGCCGGCCTCGGCTCCCACTTCCAGCGTTTGCGCGCTGACGACGATCAGGTGCTGTTGGGTCGGTGTGAAGCGCGGCGTGCCGCCTACCACCTTGCGGTTCGCGTCGACCTTTCCGGACACGTCGTCACGCGCGTAGCCCAAAAGACCGCTCGGCGACCGGGTCGTCCACACCAGCATGGCGACGTCGCCCAGGCCCACGTCGGCGTTTGGATCCGGCAGGGTAGCGGGCACGCTCGGCGCGCAGCTTCCGAGCACGCCAAGCACACCCGTCGAGAGAAGGCTCCAAGCGCCGCGCATCCCTCGCTGGCTACTGGCCGGAGCGGCCGAGGTCAATCGAGTAGGCGACGTCAGTGCTGCGCGAGCCAGCGCGCCCAGTCTTGAGCGCTCAGCCTTTGCCCCTTTTTCGTGATTGGCTCGAGCGTGGTCTTGGCAAGCTGCTTCGACGTCTTGGGGTCGATCACGATGTAGGTCGCCAGGGCGCGCACGTCGAAGCTCGTGCGTAGCGCCTCGTGGCGGTCCCACTTGCCGACGTTGACGCGCACGCGCTCGAAGCGGCGCCGCAAAGTCGCCGCGACCTCCGCGGTTTCGTCGAGCTTGGCCATTTCCTGGCAGTCTTCGCACCAGGGCGCGACAAACTCGAGCAACAGACGTCGGCCGTGCTCGGCGGCGCAGGCTTTCGCCAGGCTGATGGCGTCCAGCACCTGGCCCTCGGTCGTCTCGTCCCAGAGGTGGGCGGCCGGAATCTGCTCACCGCAGCCGAAGTAGGCGCTGTTGCGTTGCGGTGCGTTGCCCGGCTCGGCCAGGGCGACCGACGCGCTGGGCGCGGGGGCAGGGGCCTGGGCGGAGCTGGCCGCCTCAGGGCTGGCAGCCGTGGACGCGCGGTTGGAAGGGGCCAAATCGACCTGGCGCTCCTTCGCAGGTCGCGCGCAGCCCAGCACTAGGAAGAGCACCAGGGGGACAGTTCGAGCAATTTTCACCAGCACAGCTTGGGGCTCAGCGTAACACAATAGGGAATAGATCATAAACATCATATTGTTAGCGTCGTGGAGCGGCTGAGCGGCCCGGTTGACACAGCTGGTGCCTGGGGTTAAGTCATGCTCAACCCTGACGCATACGTTAGGGTGAGTGTGATACCGCCTCACAATCAATCGGAACGATGTCTTCTTCCCACCGTCATCTAACGCTCATCCCCACGGAGGCCTTGGCCCCTGAGGCTGGCGCGCGTTCGGTAGAGGTGGTTGAGGAAGAGCTGCTGCAGGTGGGCGATCTGGCCCGAGCGGTCGGCAAAACCGTCCGCGCCATTCACCTCTACGAGGAGTTGGGTCTGCTCAAAGCTCATGAGCGCTCCAAGGGCCGCTACCGCCTGTTCACGGCTGACGCGGTCGTCCGGGTGCGTTGGATCGTCAAGCTGCAAAGCCTCGGGCTCTCGCTGACCGAGATTCAGAACATCGAGCGAGCCCGCACGGACGTAGCGTCGGCGCAGTCGGCGGCGGCGCACCTGCGTGAGCTGTACGAGGCCAAGCTGCTCGAGACGCGCACCAAAATCGAAGAGCTGCGCGCGCTCGAAACCGAGCTAGTTGCCAGTCTGGATTACCTGGCGGGCTGCCACACCGCCTGCGAGTCCGAAGTCAAAGTCGAGTGCTGCCCCAGCTGCGAGCGGCACCCTGAAACTCCACCCGAGCTAGTCGCCGGAGCGAACGTTCACTGACATGACCCTCAAGTTTCCCATCTACATGGACAACCACGCCACGACGCCGGTCGACCCGCGCGTCTTGGCTACCATGCTTCCGTACTTCACCGAGACGTTCGGCAACGCTGCCAGCCGCACCCACGCTTATGGCTGGTCTGCGGAAGCCGCCGTCGACGACGCGCGCGACACCATCGCCCAGCTAATCGGCGCCGAATCCGGCAAGGAAATCGTGTTCACCTCCGGCGCCACCGAGAGCGACAACCTCGCAATCAAGGGCGTGGCCGAGTACTACAAGGCCAAGGGCAACCACATCATCACCACGACCATCGAGCACAAAGCGGTGCTCGACTCGTGTAAGCGCCTCGAGAAAGACGGCTTTACCGTCACGTACATCAACGTCGGCCCCGACGGCTTGGTGGATCCGAAAGCCATCGAAGCGGCTATCACCGACAAGACGATCCTCGTCTCCGTCATGCTGGCCAACAACGAGGTCGGCACCATCCAGCCCATCGCTGAAATCGGCAAAATCACGCGCGCCCGCGGCATCGTCTTCCACAGCGACGCCGTGCAGGGCTTGGGCAAGACGCCGTTCGACGTGCGCGCCATGAACGTCGACTTGGCATCGCTGACCGCTCACAAAGTTTACGGCCCGAAGGGCGTGGGCGCGCTGTACGTGCGCCGCAGCAAGCCGCGCGTGCGCCTGTCGGCGCAAATGGACGGGGGCGGGCACGAGCGCGGCAACCGCTCCGGCACGTTGAACGTGCCCGGCATCGTCGGCTTCGCCAAAGCTTGCAAAATCTTGATTGAAGAAGGCGTGGCCGAGGCCGAGAAGATTCGCGCTCTGCGCGACCGGCTGCACCAAAAAATCCTCAAAGAGCTCGACGCGGTGGTGCTGAACGGCTCGGCCGAGCATCGTTTGCCGGGCAATCTCAACATTTCTTTCTCGTTCGTCGAAGGCGAAGGCCTAATGATGGCCATCAAGGACGTGGCCGTCTCCAGCGGCTCCGCTTGCACCAGCGCCAGCCTCGAGCCCAGCTACGTGCTGCGCTCGATGGGCTTGGAAGAGGACATGGCGCACTCGTCCATTCGGTTTGGCCTCGGCCGCTTCAACACCGAGGAAGAAGTCGACTACGTGGCACAACTGGTGATCGCGAAGGTACAACGCCTGCGCGACATGTCGCCGCTCTACGAAATGCACAAGGCCGGAATCGACCTAAAGTCGATCCAATGGGCCGCTCACTAGGGCCATCGCATGAATGCTCAGGCCCAAGTTCTCCTTTCCCCGGGAGCCCCGCTCCCGCCCCAGGAAGTGAATTCCTGGGGGCCCACCCTCAGGTTTTGGGGTCCCTCCCCCAAAACGCCCTCCGCGTTTTAAGGACACGATCATGGCCTACAGCGAAAAAGTCATCGAACATTACGAGAACCCGCGGAACGTCGGTTCCATGGACCAAGACGACGACTCGGTCGGCACCGGTCTGGTCGGCGCCCCCGCCTGCGGCGACGTCATGCGCCTACAAATTCGCGTCAACGACGCGGGCGTGATCGAAGAAGCGAAGTTCAAGACCTTCGGTTGCGGCTCGGCCATTGCGTCGTCGTCGCTGGCCACCGAGTGGATCAAGGGCAAGACCATCGACGAAGCCGCGACCATCCAAAACAGCCAAATTGCCGAAGAGCTGAGCCTGCCGCCCGTGAAAATTCATTGCTCGGTATTGGCCGAAGACGCCATCAAGAGCGCCATCGAAGACTTCCGCAAGAAGCGCGCTGCCAAGCAAGCGCTAGCCGCCGGTCAGTGAACAGCGTCCCCAGCAACAACCAAAGCCATGTCCGAAGCCGTCAGCCTCCCCAGCCCTGAAGCTCCCCAGCCCGCTCCGGTTCCGTCCAAGCGGCTGATGATGAGCATTGCGCCAGCAGCGGCCGTGTTCGCGCGCCATAAGCTCACGCAGCGTGGCACACCCAATGCCGCCGTTCGTCTCGGCATCAAGGGCGGCGGCTGCTCCGGCTTCTCATACGTCATTCAGTTCGACGACGAGCCGGCGCGCGAGCGCGACACGGTGTACGAGGTCGACGGCGTGAAGTTCTACGTCGATAAGAAGAGCCTGGTCTATCTGGCCGGCTCGATGCTCGACTACGAGAAGACCCTGATGTTTCAAGGCTTCAAGTTTCGCAATCCGAATGAGGCTACGTCGTGCGGGTGCGGTCACTCGTTCACGGTAAAGTGATAGCGGCCGTCGTGCCGCTGTGGAGAGTTGTGGAGTGATGACGTCGCCGTTCGAGTTGCTCGGCGTACCGGTGCTGTTTGCGCTGGACGAACAAGAGCTGGAAAAACGCCACCGTGACCTGAGTCGGGCCTTGCACCCCGACCGTTATGCCGGCCGTTCGTCGAGCGAACGGCGGGAGGCGCTGAGCCGCGCCATCTCGGTCAACGAAGCATTTCGCACGCTGCGCGATCCCATCTCGCGCGCCGAGGCGTTGCTGTCTCAGCTGGGGCGCGAGGTATCGGAGACCAGCCAACCCAAGCCGCCGCCCGCGCTGTTGATGCAGGTCATGGAAGAGCGCGAGGCCTTGTCGGTCGCCCGCCGCGCCGGTGACCGCGACGGCATCGAGAAAATCGCGTCGGCCGCTGCCGGGCGCGCCGAAGAAGCCGGCGAACGCATGGCCGACGCCTTCTCCGAAGATCCGATTCCGGTCGAGCGCGTGCTCGAGCTACTGGGTGAGCTGCGCTACGTCAGGCGCTTGAAAGAGGAGGCGGGCAGCGCGCTGGACGAGCTGTAAAGCTCGCTCGGCCGACTCCGTGTTCCCATGTTGCTCGACATCTTCGACCCGAAAGCGGCGCCGCGTGCCATCGGCATCGACCTTGGCACGACCAACTCCATCGTCGCGTACGTGCGCGATGGCTCGCCCTCGGCGCTGACGACGTGCGACGGCGCGCCGCTGCTACCCAGCGTCGTGCACTACGCCAAAAATGGCGCAATTTTGGTGGGTCGCGCCGCCAAAGCCCAACTCACGCGCGAGCCCGAGCGTACCATCGCCAGCGTCAAACGCTTCATGGGCCGCGACGCGAAAGATCCAGAGACGACGCGTCTTGGCGCGAACCGCTTCGCCGTGCCGCAGAACGACGAGCAAGCTCGCAGCGTGCGCTTCGACGTCGGTCGTCAGGTGACGCCGGTCGAGGTCAGCGCCGAAATTTTGAAGAGCTTGAAGCAGAGCGCGGTTGACCAGCTGCGCGGCGTGGGTGGCGCGGTCATCACCGTGCCGGCGTACTTCGACGACGCGCAGCGCCAGGCCACCAAAGACGCCGGTAGGCTCGCGGGGCTCGAGGTGCTGCGGCTTTTGAATGAGCCTACCGCGGCGGCTCTGGCCTACGGGCTGGAGCAAAAGCAAAACGGCCTGTTCGCGGTTTACGACTTCGGCGGCGGCACCTTCGATATTACGGTATTGCTGCTGGAAGATGGCGTTTTTCAGGTCAAAGCTAGCGGCGGCGACAGCGCGCTCGGCGGGGACGACATGGATCGCGCCGTCGCCGAGGGCTTGCTCGAGCAAATGGGCGCCGGCAGTCAGCGCCCGCCCGAAGTCGTGGCATTGGCGCTCTCGGCGGCTCGCGAGCTGAAGCACGCGCTGACCGATGCGACCGAAGCCAGCATCGAGCTGCCAGCCAAGGGCGGCACGACGATTCTAGCCAAGCTGACGCGCGTCGAGCTGGACGCGCTGATTCTGCCGCTGCTCGAGCGTACCGGTAAAGCTTGCCGGCGCGCTCTGCGCGATGCTGGCGTCGAGGGCAAAACGCTCGACGGCGTGATCTTGGTCGGCGGGTCCACCAAGGTACCGCGGGTGCAAAGCTACGTGGCAGAAGTGTTCGGCAAGCAGCCCCGCTGTGAGCTCGACCCGGAGCTGGTGGTCGCCTACGGCGCCGCCCTGCAAGCCGACCTGCTGACGCGCGACGACGGTGACGTGCTGCTGCTCGATGTCTTGCCGCTGTCTTTGGGCATCGAGACGATGGGCGGCGGTGTAGACAAGATTTTACCGCGGAATACGACGATTCCCACCGGCGCGCGCGCGACCTTCACGACTTACGCGGACAACCAGACGGGCTTCGAGCTGCACGTCGTGCAGGGCGAGCGTGAGCTGGCGGCAGACTGCCGGAGCTTGGCGCGCTTTTCGTTGCGCGGCATTCCACCCATGCCGGCCGGCATGGCGCGGCTCGAGGTCGAGTTGTCGGTCGACGAAAACAGCCTGCTCAAGGTGAGCGCGCGCGAAACGACCACCGGCATCTCGCAGGAAATTGCCGTGACACCGAGCTACGGCCTGACCGACGACGACGTGGAGCGCATGCTGATCGAAGCGCTCGACTTCGGCGAAGAAGACTTGGAGCGCCGCCGCCTGGTCGAGACGCGCGTAGAGGGCGAGCGCCTGCTGCTCGCCACGCACAAGGGCCTCGCGGCAGACGCCGATTTGCTGAGTCAGACCGAGCGCGGCGCCGTCGACCAAGCCCTGGCGGCGCTGAAGGGCGCCATCGAGTCCGCGAAAGCGGCGTCGCCGGTGCAGGCCAGTATCGACGCGTTGGACCACGCGACCCACGATTGGGCAGGGCGTCGCATGAATCGCGCGGTGGCCCAAGCTATTGCCGGCAAGAACGTGACCGACATCGAGCATAGCGTGGAACACGCGGCCGGCGTGGACGCGCACGTGGCGCGCCACCGCGGTGAAACCGCCTGAAAATCATGCCCAAAGTACGCTTCATCGACCAGAACCTCGAGGTAGACGTGCCGCTCGGCACGTCGTTGCTCGACGCTGCCCGCCTGATTGACGCGCCAGAAGGCAGCGCTTGCGGCGGCGTCTGCGCTTGCAGCACCTGCCACGTCTACGTCGAAGAAGGCGCCGCGCTGCTGAGCGAAGCCGACGAAGACGAAGAGGACATCCTCGACAAAGCCTTCGACGTCCAAATGACCTCACGCCTCGGCTGCCAAGCCAAGCTACTGCGCGACGGCTTAGTTACGCTCCGCATCACTAAAGAGTCGTTGGAAGCCTTCTACAACGAACACCCAGACGTGGATCGGGTCTAGTTCTCCTCCGTGCCTTGCCCGGTCGCCTCGCGACCGTCCCGACTAGAGGTGCGATCGGCGCCCGGCCTCGCCGGTTTTTATCGGGCCTTCTCTCGATCGCGGATCGTGATCTGGCCTTCCAAAGTCGGTTGAATCCGTCGAGGCTCGCGCCGTGCGCGAGCTCACGCTGTTCAGCATCCGTACGAGGCGAACCGTATCGGCGCCGCGCATCGCACGCAAGTAACGAATCAGCTAGGCGCCCCAAAATTCAGGGCTCGCACGACTCCCGATCTCCCGATCTCCCTGTGAAATCTCGATCGCGCGGGTCCGTGTGGATCCGTCTACTGCACGCTGAAGGACTTGGAGACGGTGACGGCGTCGCCCGAGAA
>JAYUYU010000826.1:0-3581 GCA_043752365.1 Myxococcales bacterium
TTCCGCGCCGCGCCGCAAACCACCTTCCGCAGGCAACTTCGCGCCGGTTGGGGGCCCGGTGCACAGCAAGCCTCCGGCATGCTTGCGCGGCAACCTGCATACCCGTAGAAACGTCGCCGACCACCCGGCAGGTAAGGCTCCTCGCCAAAAATTGGGGCCCGGCGCAAAACGAGGCAGCAACATGAATACTAAGCGTGGACTGAAACGAACACCGGTGAGCACGTGGGCGCTCCAGATAACCCTGGTTGCGAGCCTAGCGACCGCCGCCGCGGCAGCTTGTTCGGACTCCGACAAGGCGAGCGGCGGCAACGATGATGCCGGTGCCGGCGGCGCTGTCAGCGAGGTCGGCGGCGCTGGTCACGCCGAGGGCGGCGTTTCCGGCAACGCTCGCGGCGGCGACTCTGCGTCGGCCGGTCAGGCAAGTGAGGCCACGGCCGGCGCTGCTGGTGTCAGCGCTGGTGGTGGCGGGGCGGGAGCGTCGGGCGGCGCTGGTGGCGATGGCGGGGCGGCCGGAGCCTCCTCTGGCGCGGGCGGCGCGGGCGGCGCGGGCGGCGCGGGCGGCGCGGGCGACGAGCTCAAGGCCAACGATGCTTTCGGCACCTCGGCAGACGGCTGGACCATCACCGGTGACGCGCAGGCGAGCTCGTTCGCGCCCGACTTCTCGGGCATGGGCGGTAACCCCGACGGTATGATAAGCGCGGTTGACGACGTCGCCGGCGGGGTCTGGTACTTCACCGCTCCTGCTAAGTACCTGGGCGACAACTCGCCCTTCTATGGCAAATCCTTGAGGTTCGACCTGCAGACGACCGAAATAACGACCGCGTTCGCGGCGCCCGACGTCGAACTCACGGGCGCCGGGCTGAGCATCGTCTTCGATTGCTCGCCGGACCCGGGTACCAGCTGGGCCAGCTACGACGTGCCGCTGACCGAAGCCGGCTGGACGGTGACCAGCTTGGGGGGCGTCGCCGTAACGGCCGAACAGTTTCACCAAGTGCTGGCGGCCACGACTCAGCTGCGCATCCGCGGCGAGTTCAACACCGGGCCCGACACCGGCAGGCTCGACAACGTCTCCTTCGGCGCGGACTGAGCTCGACCAGCTAGTCGCTCGTGTCGGTTTCACTCGGCGTTCGCGTGCGAGCTACTGCGCGCACAGGCTCAGCATGCGACCTGCCGCAGCCAGCCCGCTCCGTAGGGCGCCCTCGACGCGCGCGCTGACGAGCCAGTCGCCGCACACCGCCAGCGCGGCCTGCTCGTCGAACAGCGCGCCCCCGCTTTCGCTGCTGGTGCGGCCACGGGCGAACCGCCAGCGGTGGGCCTTTTGCTGGGTCACCGTGGCCGAAGCCGCGTAGCCTGCCAAAAAGGCTTCGCTCAGGGCCGCGCTCACGCTCTCCGGCGTGTCTTCCAAGTGCGTCAGGGACCACTCTTCGGAGGCGTGCAGCGTCCAGAGCTCTTCTTCAGGGGATGAGCGACGACCGGGTTTGCTGCTCTCCCGGGCGGCCCAGGCGATGGGCCCGCTGCGGCTCTCCAGCACGTCGGCGGCCACGTGCTCGGTGCCCCGAACGCTGAGCATCACCGCCCAACAGGGCGCTTGATTGACCTCGCTCAGCCCGCGCGCGAGCTGCGACACGGGCGCCAGCAGCGGGGCGCATTGAGCGGAGGGCAGCGCGATCACCAGCGCGTCCGCCTCGTGAAAGACCTGCGCTTCAGCCGTGCCTGAGCCAACGCGGAGCCGCCACCCACTGGGCGAGCGAATCAACTCTGTCACGGCCTCGCCGAGCCGGACGTCGACGTCGCGTGCCAGATGCTGCGCGAGCGCGCCCATGCTCGGCGTGCCTACCCACCAAGCTTCGCCAGGCTTTCGATGGCTGGGCTCAGTGCTGACGACGCGCGGCGACCAGCGCGAGACCACGCCGTCGCGCTCCCAAGATTCCACATGTCGCGAGAGCCAAGCACTGCGGGCCGTAAAGAATTGCGCGCCGTGATCGAACGTGCGCTCACCGGGCTCGCGGCGGCTCGTCGCTCGTCCGCCGACCGAACGACCCTTGTCGAAGACCGTCACCGTCAGGCCATGATCTGCGAGTGTGCGGGCGCAGATCAGACCAGCTAAGCCAGCGCCCACCACCGCCACCTCGCGGAGGCGCGTCGTTTGGCCGCGCGCCGCAGCTCGGTAGGTCGGGACGTCGATGCGCTGAGCCTGCTCGCTGGTGGGGCGCGCCCGGACCTTGCCGTAGACAGCGCGCTCGGGCGCGAAGGGCCGGTCGAACTGACCCAGACACCACAGAATGCCCCCATAAGAAGCGGGATCGCGCCCGTCCAGCGCGTAGCGATGGTTCAAATCGATGAGCAGCGCCAGCGCCTCGGCTGGGTCGCGTGTCCAGGGCAGCAGCGCCTTGCCCCACGTCATGCGCATGTTGTTATGCAGCTCACCGCGCTGTAGCAGATGCGCTTGCGCGGCATCCCAGAGCGCGTCCCCCGTGAGCCCCCGCGCCAGTGTTTCCCAAGAAAACTGCGCAGGACGAGCATCGACGGCGTGCTCGGCAAGGGTCGCATTCGCCCACTCGGGTAGGGCGCGCAAGTCGTCGTAGCTTGGCGCGAAGCGCGTGAAAGCGTAGGCCAGCTCGCGCCAAACGAGCAGCTCATTGAGGTACTTTGCCGGGCCGGCGCCGGGGAGCGCCGCGTGCCGCCCGGCGTAGCAGGTACTTTTCCCACGCCATGATCGATGTCGCAGGCGCTGATGCATGCCGCAAGGTCCGCGCCCCGCAGCTCGACGGGCTCGAACGGCAGCTCGGGTCGTTGCATCGGTCGCTCAGGCTCGACGTCCGTCCAAGCTGCCTGCACGCGCGCCTCGCGCAACTTCTGTGTGGCTCGCTCGAAGGCGAAAGCTCGCTCGTAAGCTCGCCCCACCGGAAAGTCTTCCGTGACCACGACCAGCGCCCGCGCCGCGAGCAAGGCAAGATAGGGCCCGCGCTGGCCGGCGCGCTCGAGATGAAAGGCGTAAGGAATGCCCCGCGCCGAAAGCTCACGCTCGACGTCGCGCGCGCCTTCGAGCACGAAGCTGTGGTGCCGGTCGCTCGCGTAGGGGTAACGCTCAGAAAGCGCGTGATAGACGAGCACTGGCAGCCCTCGCGCGTTAGCCAAGGTGAGCGCGACGTCGAGGGCGGGGTTTTCGTGACCGCGAGCCGCCGTGCGCATCCAGTACACCACGAGCTCGCCGGCTTCGTTGAAAGGGCGCCGCCCGATGGTGCGGGCGCGTTCGGCGAGGTGGGGAGGCAAGCTAAACATCGGCGTCACGCCGGGGGGACCTAAGACCGCCCCGGCGCAACGGCAACCGTGCGCTGCGTCGGGGCGCGCCTTGAAGCGCGCCGCGCACCCGTGCAAAGTGACGCTATGCCTGCGGCCCTGGTAGAGCTTGCTCGCTTCACGGAGCTGTCGAGCGCGCTATTCATGACCGGACTCATCTGGTTCGTGCAGGTCGTTCACTACCCGTTGCTCAGTCGCGTCGGCACCGAGTCCACGCGCTACCACGCCGCGCATATGACGCGCACGGGGTGGGTCGTGGCAGCGCCCATGCTGTCCGAGCT
>JAYUYU010000827.1:0-3580 GCA_043752365.1 Myxococcales bacterium
ACGTTTTGGATGGCGCCGTGCGCCTCCGTGCTCGCCGGACCGCTGCATGGCTCCACTGGGTCGACATTGAGGGGCGAGCCCAAGCAGCTGTTTTTTGGCGCGGCGGGGCCGCAACTTCGCCTCGCCTGGATTCCGAAACCGGTCTTCATAGGGGCTCGAGCCAGCGCCTTCGGGGTGTGGTCTGCGCCCGTCTTTCGAAGCCAACCGTCGGGGCGCGCCCTGCTCCAAGTAGGGCGAGTCGCCTTCGAAACGGGCGCGGAGCTTGGCCTTGTCTTCTAGGCGTGTCGAAAATGCTCTCCCCAGTGATCAATCGGAAGGCGCCGGGGCGATAGAGAGCCAGGTCCCTGCCTTGCCCGTGGACACTTACCTACCTGCCATGCCCCAGCCGGCGGCGCACCGAAGCTTTTCACAGCGTCGGCGGCTGGCCGGCGTGGTGCGCGAGCATTGGGACTTCGTGGCTCGGCTGGTTCGACGGCTCGGGGTTTGGGATGCCGACGTAGAAGACGCAGCCCAGCACGTTTTCCTCACTCTGGACCACAAGCTCGACAGCGTGGAGACCGGGCGTGAGCGCGCCTTCTTGGCGGCCTGCGCGGTGCACGTAGCCGCTCGGCATCGGCGCAGTCGCGGCCGCCGCCAAGAAATCTCGGACGAGGCGCTCTGGGAGCTACCGACCAACAGCGCGGGTCCCGAGCGCGCCTTGGAGCAGCGGCAGCGGCTAGAGTTGCTCGACGGGATCTTGGCGACCATGACCGACGAACAGCGCGAGGTGTTCGTGCTTTACGAAATCGAGGAGCTCACCATGGCCGAGATTGCGGACGCTCTGGCTCTAGCAGCTGGAACCGTCGCTTCGCGCCTGCGCCGCGCGCGCGAGATTTTTCAAGGAGCGATGGTGCCATGAGCGAGCCCCAGCGATTGAGCGACTCTGGAAGCCCGAAAGAGCGCTCGCTCTTGGCCGCCGCACGCACTGTCCGCGCGACGCCGGCCAGTCGGCAACGCGCGCTAGTGTCGCTGGGCGTCGTCTCCGCACTCACCTTGGTGACCGGCACGGCAGGGGCCGCTCTCAAATGGCTGAAGTTGTCCGGAATTTCGGTGTGGCGAGTGCTAGGCACTCAATGGGGCGCAGGTCTCGTCATCACTTCGGTGGCGGCCGGTGCGGTCACGGTTCATGTGGCGCAGCGGGCCCTGGAACGTAGCTCGGCCGGTATCGCCACGCCAAAGGTTAGCTCGCCCAGTCCGGCTCGACCCGCAAACCCCAAGCCTTTGACTAGCGCAGCGCCCGCTGCCACCGGGAGCTTGGGGGAGCTCGCCGCCACGCCTCCGCCCGTGTCAACAACGGTAGCAACAGTCGCCCCTTCCCCTGCCCCACCCTCGAATGCCGCGGCTTCGAGTGCCGTGCCCACGGAGCTCTCGTTGATCGACAACGCTCGCCAGCGCTTACGCACCGGCAATGGATCTGAAGCGCTAGCGACGCTGAACGAGCACCGTCGGCTCTATGCTTCCGGTGCCCTCGGGCTCGAAGCCAAGGTGCTGCGCATCGAAGCGTTGGAGGCCAGCGGCAATCGAGCGCAAGCGCTGCGCGAAGCCCAAGACTTCTTGGCCCGCTATCCCAATAGTCTCCTCAGCCACCGTGTGCGGCGCTGGCTAGACGGACGAGGTGCGCCATGACCAAGCTGTTCGTCGCGTCGCTCATCCCCTTCTTGCTCGGGGCCTGCACGCCCGCAGGCGACGTCGCTTTCGATGAAGACGTGGAGTTCAAGGGCAACTATTCCATCACGGTAACCAATGGCGCCAACGGCTGTGGCTTCGCCGATTGGATCGAGGGTCAGGCCAACGTCAACATCCCGCTCAGCGTGGTCGAGAAGGGCAGCAATGACCTAACCGCTACGGTAGAGGGTATTCCTGGCGCGCTGCTGGGCCTGCTCCACGGCAGCAACGTGTTCACCGGCCGGTCGCGCGGAAACCAGCTCGAGATGTGGATTGACGGCACCATCCCGGGCACGCAGGGCAACTGCAGCTTCACTTGGAGCAACGATGCCACGGCTACGCTCGATGGCGACTACCTCTCTGGCGAGCTCGTCTACAGCCGCGCGCACAACGGCAACCCGGACTGCACCGCCCTCACGTGCAAGACCATCCAGGTTTTCAACGGTACCCGTCCCAAATCGGTGCCGTAAACCTAAGCGGCAGGCAACACCGACCAGTCACGGTTGGGTCAGGGTGACGTGACTAAACACGCAGCGCGCGGCTCCCCTCAGCTGCGCCGACTCGGGGTCGCGGCCACTAGCTGTTTTTCCAGGCGGCGACACCAGCGGCGCGTAGTTGCGGTCGTTGCGCGCCGAACAAACCAGCCCGACGTAACGCGACTCCGCCAGCTCAGGCAGGCGAAACGGGTACCAGCTGGGGTGCTCAGCGTTCTGATCGTTGTCCTGGACCGCTTGCCAACTCACGCCGTCGCTGGAGGTCTCCGCAGAAATCGCGTCACCGCGCGCGACCACGCGAGTCCAAGACGTAAGCTCGCGATGAGTCGGCCAGGTGTCGGGAAAGGCTGGCCAGTGCCACCATTTGCCCCCGTCACCCGCCCACGAATAGCGCGCCATGAAGAGGTAGCGGTTCGGCGAGGCTCCAGCGACGATGGAGTGAGTCGGCTGCTTGAACCCCAAGTCTTGGCGCACGTTGAGCAGCGCCTGAGCGGCGCCATCGAGTGCTTTGCCGTTGAGCATCTCGAACTTGTCCACTTTCATAGTGAACGTAAAGTCACCCGAAATTTTGGTCTTGAAGTAGACGAGGTAGCCCTGATCCCAGCCGTGGATGAAGCCCTCGCCAGAGCCCGTCAGCGTCCACACGCCGTTTTCGAAGTGCACCGTGCCAGGCGTGAGCATCGCGTCCGGGTCCGGACAGCTTTCGGGATTCGCGGCGTCGCCGCCGTCGTAGTTGGCAGCTTGCCCGATATCGAGCGCGGCCCAGCCAAGCTGCACGTCGCCGCCCGGCACCGGCTCCGTCCGTGGATCATCGGGATTTCGTGGCCATGCCGCGACGTCGCCGCCGACAGCTAGCAAGCCGCCGCTGCCGGTCCCGGCGTTTAACCCCGCAACGCCAGTCGAACCCGCCGCAGGGCTCGCGTTGCCGCCATGCCCGCCTGTGCCGGTGCCGCCGCCTGCTGCTACGGCCAATGTGCCCGCGCTAGCACCGCTCGGCAAGGAGTCGCTGACAAGGTCGGCTGGGGTGCCGGGCGAGCCCGTGCAATGGACCAGGCAGGTGACGGCACACGCGCACGCGCTCGCGCGAGCGAGCAAGCCAGCAAGCGACATCATCCTAGCCTCGCAGCAGCGCTAACTCTCCGCCGTATTGCGCGTCTCCGAAAAACTCGAGCTGGGGGCAGCCTGCGCCGTTGATAATCGAGGTAAATACCTGATTTTGCGGAATGGACGTGCCGTCCTTGCCGCTCGGCCAGCGCAGGTAGCGCCCGGTCTTGAAGTAGTTGTCGTAGTTGCCGCCCATGAGCCAGAACAAATCCTGCGTCTCGTGTCCGCCGCCGCTCTTCTGCATGTTGCAATAGAGGACGACCGTCGTCTCGATCAGC
>JAYUYU010000828.1:0-8977 GCA_043752365.1 Myxococcales bacterium
AAACGCGCCATCGCCACGCACGCCGGCGAAAGCTCGCCCGTCGTGATCCTCACCCAACCCGACATCCGCCGCTTCGTCCGAAAACTGCTCGAGCCGGAATTACCCGACGTACGGATTCTTAGCTTCGCCGAGCTACTACCCGAAGTCGCCGTGAAGCCCCTCGGCCGCGCCACCATTACGAATCTTTAACGGACCCAGATTTTTCCACAGGAAGATCGGAAGATCGGAAGGGCGGGCAAAGGCTAGATGGGGGCGCCGAGTTGGCTGCGTGCTTGCGTCGATCCATACGGATCCGTAAAGTGCGCTTTGCCTACGGATCCGTACGACGCGACGCAAGCACCGCCTCTTCGCGGCGCCCCCCAACCTTCCGGTCTTCCGATCTTCCTGTAAGAAAATCTGGGTCCAAAGAGCGCCGTTCGGCCTTCGTCAAACGCGCCGCTGCACGACCATTTTTTTCGGGACTTGGCCGCTTTGTTCCAAGATTTTTTTGGCCTCTTTTTGGAGCAGCGGGTGCGTCCTCTTCGTCATGAAGCCGCCCAGTAGGCGCACGTCGACGGCCAGCAGCTTGCGCAGCGCCCGGCGCATGCTGTTCATGTCGCCATTTTGCGCAGCGGCGTAGGCTTGCGCACGGTAGAGCTGCGGCTTGATCTGCTCGTAGGTTGGGTCGTCGGCGTCGAACAAAGCCAGCGTTTCCGTGGCCTTTTTCGCGTCGCCGGAGCGCGCCCAGGCTTCGGACACGACCGACGCCAGCATGGCGCGGGTGCGGGCGTCCTGGTGCCGGCTAAGGTCGATGTTGTCGGCCAGCTGCCGCGCCTGCCCGACTTCGCCTTGCGTGAGGTGAATCATCGCGCGTTGGCCACGCGCTTCGTCGGCCACTGGCGCCATCACCTTGCTGAGATTGATGCTCTCGAGCGTGGCCAGCGCCTTTTTCGGGTCTTCTTGCAACTCCAGCTGGGCGCGGGCGAAGACGGCTGCGGTGTCACCCTTCTTGAAATCGGTCGACAGCTTAGCGAGTGCCGCTTTGCGATCTTCGTCGGTCGACACGTTACTCAGAATGCTGGCCACACCGCGCGCCGTCTTGGCCTGTCGCAGCGTCCACACCACCACGGCCACGCACACGCCGGTCAGCACGACCGCCAACCCGAGCAAGATGTGGTTCCACGGCGAAGACACGAACGAGGCGAGCGACCCGAGCAGGATCCAAACGCCGAGCAGAATCAGACCCAACCGCGTGAGCAGCGAACGCAGCTGCCCGGCTCCCAGCGGATCAGGCATGGCTGCTCGCGGCTGCGCGCCGGCCTTGCCGAGCTCCCGCGCCGCCTTGCCAGCGCCGGGTGCCGTGCTCTGTGCTCGCTTCAGTTTGCGCGTCTCTCGTGCCATTCCGGCGCTGTCTTAGCACTCGCCGCCCCCTTGCGAGCGAGAGTTAACAGGAGACGGGCAGACGGTCCGTCTGCCTGTTGCGGCCTTTCGCGCCTAGAGTCGCGCGATGCCGGGGGGTGGCAGCAGCGAATCGGGCGGGGCGTCGGGCATGGTCTCGAAGCGGAAGTGGTTGAAAATGCTCTGGAGTAGCGAAAGCGCCGGTACGGCCAACAGCGCGCCCCACAGGCCAAAAAAGTGCTCACCGATGAGCAACGCCAGCACCACCAGCACGGGGTGAATCTTGGCGGCGACGCCGATGATCTTAGGGTTCAGCAGGTTGGCCTCGACCTGATGGATCCCGACAATCCACAGCAGCACCCAGAGCGCGGTCCAGAAATCCTGGGTCAGCCCAATCAGCACCACCGGCACGCTGCTCAAAATCGACCCGAAAATCGGCACGATGCTCATCACCGCCGACAAAATGGCCAAGATGGGCCAGTACTTTAGGTCGAACATCCAGTAGCCAATCGCCGAAAGCACGCCGTTCACGGCGCAAATCAGCAGCTGCCCACGCACCACGCCGGACATGCCGCGGTCGACTCGCCACAGCAAACGGTCGAAGCTGATGCGCGAGCGCGCCGGCAACAGCGACCTGAAGAAACCGATGATGTTCTCGCGCGTGCCCATGATGTAGCCGGCGACCATCAACGTCATGAACAACAGAAAAATGCCGCGCGCCAGGCCGCCCACGACGGCCTTGCCAATCGACAACAGCTCGAGCCCGTTGCGCTGCACGTAGCCAACGGCTTCGTTCACGCCCTTCGCCGTCAAATCAGCGACCTTGAACTTTTCGGCCTTGTGCACGCCCGGACCAACACGCCAATGCCCGGGGCCCTGCTGCACGACCTCCACGCCGCTGCCAACACGTAAGTCGACGCTGCCGTCCGGCTTGTTGACGATCGAAAGCGCGGAGGGCTCAGGCTCGTCTACCGTTTTTGGACGCGTACGGCTGCGCACGCCCTCGACCCACTGCTCCAACTGCGGCCCGTATTGGCCTGAAAACTTCTCGGCCAGCGACGGCGCGTCGCGCATGAACTTCGCCGTCTCGAGATAGATGCGCGGCGCAATCGCCGCGATCGAAAGATAAATGCTGCCCAGCGTGACGAAGTAGACGATCAAGATCGCCGCGGCACGGGGCACGCGAAAACGCTCCACTCGTTCGACGAGCGGAGACAGCACGTACGCGATGATCAGCGCCAACATGAATGGCAGCAGCACCTCGCGGACGCAGACGAGCAGCGTGATCAAAACCACGCTGCTCACTGTGAGGAATACGACCCGTTGCCGGGTCCAACCGCCGCCACCTCCTCGAGTAGACGGCGGCTCTCTGACGCTAACGGGAACGGTCACCTAGAACCTCGGGGCAACCGTTCCCAGACCACTCAGCTTTCGGTTTCGTCAGCCGACGGGACGGCGGGCGGCGGAACCGAAGCAGGCGACGGCTTGAGGTTACCGAGCTTCTCTTTCATGAGATCGCCCAAGGTCGCACCCTTACCAGACGACTCGCGCTTCATCACTTGCACGTGCTCCGCCTGGCTGCTCGTGCCGGGCGCACGCATCGTCAGGGTGAGGCGTCGATCCATGCTGTCGACGTTCGAGACTTCGGCCTTCACCTTGTCGCCGCGCGACAGGGTGGCGTCCGCTGGAATCTCGTTGTTCGGGATGATGCCCTCGACGCCTTCTTCCAAACGCACGAATGCGCCGTAGTCGGCAACGCTGAGAACTTCGGCCGTTTCCACGACCACACCCGGCTTGTACTTGTCCATCACCGTGGGCCACGGATCGTCCCACAGCTGCTTCACGCCCAAGCTGACCTTCTTCTCGTCGTGGTTGATCGAGAGAATGATGGCTTCGACGTCGTCGCCCTTGTTGTAAAAGTCAGCCGGGTTGTTGACCTTGACCGTCCACGAAAGGTCGGTCTTGTGAACCATGCCGTCCACGCCGTCTTCGATGCCGACGAACACGCCGTAATCGGTGAGCGAGCGGACCTTGCCGCCGATCTTGTCGCCCGGCTTGTACTTGTCGGTAAACAGGCTCCACGGATCCGGCTCGAGCTGCTTGAGACCGAGGCTGATGCGCTTGGCGCGGGCGTCGACCTCGAGCACTTGGCACTCGATCTCGCTGCCGATTTCCATGAGCTTCGACGGGTGCTTGACCTTCTTGGTCCAGCTCATCTCGCTCACGTGAATCAGGCCTTCCACGCCAGCTTCCAGCTCCACGAAGGCGCCGTAGTCGGTCAGGCTCATCACCTTGCCGCGGACGCGCTTGGCGAGCGGGTAAGCCTCCTCGACGTGATTCCACGGATCTTCTTGGGTCTGCTTGAGACCCAGGCTGACGCGCTCCGTTTCGGCGTTGTACTTGAGCACCTTGACGGTGACCTCGTCGCCGACCTTGAACACTTCGCCGGGGTGATTGACGCGACCCCAAGACATGTCCGTGATGTGCAGCAAGCCATCGATACCGCCGAGATCGACGAAGGCGCCGTACTCGGTCAGGTTCTTGATGGTTCCGGTCACGGTCATGCCCTCTTCGAGGGTCTGCAGAGTCTTGGTCTTCAGCTCGTCGCGCTCGCGCTCGAGCAAGACGCGGCGGCTCAACACGATGTTGCCGCGCTTCTTGTTGAACTTGATGACCTTGAATTGATAGGTCTGGCCGATCAGCTTCTCGAGGTTGCGGATGGGCCGCAAATCAACCTGAGAGCCGGGCAAAAACGCTTTGACGCCGCCGCGGATGGTGACGCTCAGGCCGCCCTTCACGCGTTGGCTGATGGTGCCTTCGATGATCTCGTCACGCTCGCAAGCGCTCGAAATCTCGTCCCACACCTTCATCTTGTCGGCCTTCTCCTTGGACAGGGAGATCAGGCCATCATCACTCTCACGGCTCTCGATGAAGACATCGACTCGATCGCCGATCTTCACGTTGAAGGCGCCGACGGCGTCGACGAACTCACTCTTCGAGATCACGCCCTCGCTCTTGCCGCCGATATCGACGACAACGGAGTCGCGGAGTACTTGCACGACCAAGCCGCTGACAATTTCCCCTTCGCCGCCCATTTGGCCGTTCGGGGTTGCAGCTTGCGTGGCTTCGAACATGGCCGCGAAACCTGCGAGGTTCGCGCCGCTGTTCTGGTTGGTGGTTTGAGTATCAGTCATTGATGATAACAGTGCCTCCTTGCGTCCCGCAGACTGGGCGCCTCGCCACTGGTCAGAGCCAGAGTGCGGGCACACGCCTCGCGACGGACGCGCTCTGGTAGCGCACGGAGAGGTGCACGTCAAACGTCGGCTTCGCCTTTCATTTCGCGCGGCTCGACGGGGGCTCGGTCTGGTTGTTTGCCGGGGCGGTTTCCCTAACGCCCCAGCCTCCGCGGTCGGTCGGCGCCTGCGCACTTGCCGAGTCTGAAGCTATGACATTCAGATCATGGATATTTGGCAGTTAGGCGCCGAACGAGCGTGGATGTCTCACGCCCCAGCTCGGTGACTTCCGGCGCCGCGCCGCGCACCGAAGGGCCGGAAAAACCCAAACGATCTCCGAGCTCGGGCATTTTGAGCAGGCCTTTCACGAGCTCGACGCGGCTGGCTAGCACCAGGGCTCCGTCCGGAGTTCCACCCACGATTGCTCCGTCTTCCAGCCGACACCCGGTTGGGGTCGGTTGGGACCGGATTCCGTCGCCGTTGAGGACCTCACACAAGGCCTTTGCCGCCGGGAGGCCGGTCCCAGCCTCCAGCTGCAGGCCCAGCACGAGCACGAAGTCGAACGGATCCGGCCCGACCCCTAACGCCACCTCGTGCGCGACCTGCTTCAGCGAAACGCCGAGCTTTTGCTCCAAAGCTGGCAGGCGGGTGTGCCGAGGGTCCAAGGCATTGAGCAGCGGCTCCAGGGCCGCGACACGCGGCGTGTCGTTCAAATCGACGCGTGCGCGATAACGAACGGTCGGGGGCACGTGCACCAATGCCAGCGGCCGATAGCCGCCGTAGCGTTTGTAAACGTGCCGGCCGGCGACGAACGCGATGACCGCCAGGCCAAGCGCGATGCTGATCAGCAGCCGGAACGAGATCCGTACGCTGGGCCGCTCCACGGCGTGATTCATCGCGGCCGACGCTACCACGGGCACGCGCTCGCGCTACTGGATGCCAGCCCGAAGCAAGCCAGCGCAACCGCGAGCTGTTGCCTGCTGACCAGCACGGACAAGCGCAAACGCTCGCCCGCCAGTCGCAGCTGCATGGCCGAACCGGCCTCGCCCAGCGCGCGCGCCAGCACCAGCTCGCCGGCGTCCGCTAGCTCTTGCGCGGAGTCGGGCCCGTCGAGCAGCAGGTCAGCCTTGACGCGCAAACCGTCCGCCTCGAATTCGAATACGGCCTGCAGCGCCACCGCCTTCTCTAGTAGCTCGCGCAGCCTGCCCTGCCCCGCCAGGCGTCCGAGCAGCGCCGGACGCGCCGCCAGCGAGAGCATGCCTTCCTCGAGGGGCTGCAGCTTGCCCCTAAAACCGGCCAAAGTCCGCTCCATCGCATCGAGCTCGGCCTCCGAGACGAACACGCGCAAGCGCTCGCCAACGGCGTACAAGCGCGCCACGCCGTCGCGCGGCGGCGGCTCCTTGGCGTCCCAATAGCGCACGTCTCCCCCCAAATCAGTAGCGCTACCAAAGCCCGCGGCAGGCCGCAGCATCGGTGTGAAATGCCCCTGCAGCACCAGCACCCGGTCGAGCGGCGCCCCCAGCGCGCTCGGTCGATAGCCGAGATAGACCGTATCGGTCTCGAGCAACGACGCCAGCACGAGTTCACGCGCCGGATCGGCCTCGCTCGCGTAGGCCTTGCCGGTTACCAGCAAGCCGCGGGCGGCAGCGGCCAAGCCGGCCGCGCCCAACGCCGACCGGAAACGAGCCAAATCGACGCGCACTACGACGTCCAAGTCGCTCGGCACCAGCTCCGCCGCGGAGGTCACGCGCGGCGCTGGCGGCAGCGGCGGCAGCGGTTTGGGACCACAGGCTGCGGCGCCAAGGCCTAGCAGCAGCGCACGCCGAAGCATGCCTTACGGGCCCGCCGCGAGCTTCCGCTCCACGGTCTTCACGCTGGCGACGATAAGCTCCACCACTTGCTCGATGGACAGCACAGAGCTGTCGACCAGCGTTGCGTCGTCGGCTTGGCGCAGGGGCGCCACGGGCCGCGTGCTGTCGCGGCGGTCGCGCTCGCTGACTTCGCTCAGCACCTCGGCCAAGCTGGGCGGCGTGCCGCGAGCGGCCAGCTCGTCCCGCCGACGCTGGGCGCGCACATCGACGTTGGCGGTGAGGTAAAATTTGGCTTCGGCGTCGGGGAAAACCACCGTGCCAATGTCGCGGCCCTCGAGCACGACGCCGCCTTCGCGGCCCTGCACGCGCTGCAGCTCCAACAGCGCGTCGCGCACGCCTGGGTGCGCCGATACCTTGCTCGCGCCCTGCCCGATGTTCTGCGCACGGATGGCCAACGAGACATCTTGCCCGCGCAGCAGCACCTGCGTGGCGCCGCTCTCGGTGCGGCGCAGCTGCACGGCACTTTCGGCCACCAACGCCGCGGCCAGCGCCGAAGCGCGCTCGGCGTCTTCGACGCTCACCTCGGCGCGCTCGGCCGCCAACGCCACCACACGATACAGCGCTCCGGTGTCGACGATGACGTAGCCCAGCCGTTCAGCCACCTTGCGCGTCACCGTGCTCTTGCCCGCGCCCGCCGGCCCGTCGATGGCAACCACCGGTCTGCTTCTGCGCAAGGTCACGATTCTACCTCAATCTCCGCGCCCAGCGCGCGCAGCGTACCCACGAAGCGCGGAAAGCTCACGGCGATCGGATCTGCATCTTCAATCACGCTTTTACCGTCGGCGGCAAGCGCCAGCAGCACCGCGGCCATGGCAACGCGATGATCGCCGCCAGAGCTCACCCGAGCCGCCGACAGCGGGCGGCCGGGCTGACCTTCAATTACGAGCCCGTCCGGCTTTTCACTCACCGATACCCCGAAAGCCCGCAGCAGGCCGGAAAGCGCCGCCAGGCGGTCGGGCCCTTCCTCACGCAGCTCGCCCACGTCGGAAATTTCGGTTACCCCGGTTGCGCGCGCGCCCAGCACGCACGCGACCGGCACCTCGTCGATACCGCGCAACGCTAGCTCGCCGGAAATTTTGATGCCCCGCAGCGGCGCCCCGCGCGAGCTGACCTCCCCGAACGGCTCGCCCAGCGAATCACCCTTTGGAGTGATTCCGGTGCGCCCGCCGAATAAGCGAATCATATCCAAAATTCCGGCCCGGGTCGGGTTCAAGCCCGTGCGACGCGTGCTGACGCTACTGTCGGGAACCAGCTGCGCCGCGGCCAACACGAACGCGGCCGCCGAAATGTCGCCGGGAATGTCGGCGTCGAAGCCGCGAATTGCCAGCGGATCAGCCGGTGGATGCAGGCTCACCATCGAGCCTGCCGCCTGCACGGGTAGCCCCAGAGCGTCGAACATTCGCTCGGTGTGATCGCGCGACAGCGTGGGCTCGTGAATCAGCGTGGGACCCGACGCGAACAGCCCCGAGAACAACAGCGCGCCCTTCGCGTGATCGCTGGAGCGGCTCATCACGTAGTCAATCGGCGCCAGACGCTCGGTCGCGAGCGGGCCAATGCGCAGCGGCAAGCAGAGCTCGCTCGGTTCTTCCGGGTGTACGCTGCCGGTAATTTGGGCGCCGCGGCGCACCAGCGGCTCGGTCACGGCGCGCATGCGCCGGCGGGAATTGGTCTCGCTACCGATGAGCTCGCTCTCGAACGGCTGCCCAGCAAGCACGCCGGTAAGCAGGCGCGCCATGGTCGGCGAATGGCCGCAGTCGAGCGCTGTTTTGGGGGCAGTGAGGCCGCGCAGGCCGCCGCCCCGAATGCGAAGCGTGCCCTTGTTGTCGTCTTCGTAACGTACGCCCAGCGCCGCCAGGGCGTGCAGCATGCCCAAGTTGTCGCTGCCGTACGCAAAGCCGCGCAGCTCGCAGGGGCCGTTCGACAGCGCGGCCAGCAACAGCGCGCGATGCGTGATGCTGCGATCACTCGGGACGGGCACGCTGCCGCTCAGCGGCTTCCGCGCGGGAGTAACGATCAGACGTGACGGCATGCCATCACCGCTATCTTTTGTTGGTGGCCACGCCCGCCGATTTCGGGCTTTGGCTTCACTGCGCCTTCGGCGCTCCCTCGCCTTCGGCGCGGGCCGTAGGCCTCCGTGGACTCCGTCCAGCAAGCTGGACTCCGTCCACTCCGGCTCGTTTTGGCTGCGGTCCGATGCTCACGTGCGGAAGTACGCTCCGTGGGAGGCACCCACGGGCGCTTGGTCCTCGCCAAAGCCTCGCCAAAGCCCGAACTTGGCGAGCGGTTTCTTTTTAAGCGTCTGGCGATGGACGGCATGCTCGAGCGCTATTCATTGGGACACGGGCTTGGGTTGGGCTTTGGGCAGCGCGCCCAACAAGTCGTCGAGCCGCGACAGCACGGCAGAAAGCGCCACCGCGTCGATACCAGCCACGAAGTGACCTTCTTTGCCGACCGCGTCAGCCTCTAGCTTGCGCACCGGCTGCGGAACGCCGATTA
>JAYUYU010000829.1:0-20430 GCA_043752365.1 Myxococcales bacterium
GTGCGCGAGCGTCACGGTGACGTGTTGGTCGGGCGCGCCAAGTTCGAGGAAGTGGCGCGCGGCCAAATTTCTGCCGCCGAAAACGGCCTGCTCAAGCTCGTGGTGCACCCGGACACGGGTGTGGTCTTGGGCGCGCACGCCGCCGGCGAAAGCGCGACCGAGCTCGTGCACGTCGGGCAGATGGCGATTATCGCCGGGCTCACCTTCGAGACCTTCATCGACACCGTCTTCAACTTCCCGACCTTCGCCGAGGCATATCGGGTTGCGGCGTTCGACCTGCTTAAGCAGCAGCGGGCGCGCGTTTCGGCGAAGCCTGCAGCCGCCGAATAGCGCCGACCGCCAAGCGCCGAGCGCCGAACGGAGCCGGGCTATTTGGCGACGACGAGCAGCTCGCTCACGGCGCCACGGCGCGAGGCGATAGAGTTGATGGGGCGACGCACGAAGACGTCGGAGCATTTGAAACTCTTGTACAAAGCGCGCGTTTCGGGGGTCGCCGAGTTCGAAAGAATTGCGGTGACGCCACGCTTTACGAGCTTACCGAACGCCTTGGCCAACCGCTCGTGCTCTGCCAATCCGAACGCTTCGGAGTGATAAGCCGAAAAGCTCGCCGTCTTCGACAGCGGCATGTAAGGCGGGTCCAGGTACACGGCGTCGCCCTTGCGCGCTTCGACGCAACTCTCTTCGAAATCGGCGACGCGAATCGTCACGTCTTGCAAAGCCCCCGCGGCGATGGCCAGCCGCTCCGGGTCGTAAATCTTCGGGCGCTTGTAGCGGCCGTAGGGCACGTTGAAGCCACCCTTGGAGTTCACGCGGTAAAGGCCGTTGTAGCCAGTCTTGTTCAGGTAAATGAGGCGCGCCGCGCGCTCGATCTTGTTGCTCGGCTTGCCAGCGCGAATCTCGTAGTATTCCTCTTCACTAGTCCGGTCTTGTAGCGCTTCCAGCTTCTTCAGCAACTTGCCCAGGTCGTCGCGCACCACCTTGTACAAGTTGACCAGCTGCTCGTTCTTGTCCGTGATGACCGCGCGCTTGAAGCGTTTCTCTTCGGCCAACGCCAGAAACACCGCCGCGCCGCCCACGAACGGCTCGTAGTAGGTCTCGATTTGTTTCGGCAGCTCTTGCAGGATGCGGGGCACCAAGCTCCGTTTTCCTCCCGCCCACTTCAGGATTGGGCGCAGCCGCTCAGACATTGGCGCCTTCGCTACCCGAATCCCTCCAACCCGTAAACCCGTCAAGGGCAACAGCCCGACGCCCCCTCCCCATTCGTGGGAAATCAGCCCCACTCCAAATCGCACCGACTTCCTCTAGCTGCGGGTAGGCCTAGCCTGCGCGCCCAGCTGGGCGCGACGCACCGCCCTCGCCCCCCGCGTCCCCAGCCCGCCTTCGCCCACAACTGGGTTCCCCACACCAAAAGTCACTTCGAGGTCGAAGTCACTCCGAAGGGCACGCCAAAAGTCACTTCGAGGTCGAAGTCACTCCGAAGAGCACACCAAAAGTCACTTCGAGGTCGAAGCCACTCCGAGGGGCACGCCAAAAGTCACTTCGAGGTCGAAGTCACTCCGAGGGGCACGCCAAAAGTCACTTCGAGGTCGAAGTCACTTTTGCGGCGCGTTGACCCACCCTTGAGCGGCGCGTGAGGCGGCTAGGAGCGAAGCAGGGGTCGGGCGGTGGGCGTGCCGCCGCGGGAACGGGTTCGTTGGCCAGGCGGTCAGCGTTGCCCCCTTGAGGGTCGGGCCGCGCTGCCCCTTGGAAGTCGAGCCGCGCTGCGCCTTGGGGATGAGCCGCGCTGCGCCTTGGGGGTCGAGCCGCGCTGCGCCTTGGGGGCCTAGGCGTCGCTGCGGCCTTCCAGGCGAATTTCGAGGCGCTTCATCATCTTTTGGAGGCCGAAGCGGGAGAGGCCGAGCAGCTCGGCCGCCCGGGTTTGGTTGCCGTCGGTGCGACGCAGTGCGGCGCGCACTAAGTCGGCTTCCAGGGCGTCGACGCGGCCGCGCAGGTCGAACTCTTCTTGGGCGCGGCTGGGGCGTGCGGCTTGGATGATCTCGCGGTTAAGGTGCTCGAGGCGGATGGTGTCGTCCGACAACACCAACGCGCGTCGCACTTCGTTCTCCAGCTGCCGCACGTTGCCGGGCCACGGGAAGACCGACAGCGCATCCATGGCCGATCGCTCGATGCTCAGCTTGCGCTCCCCGGCGTGCATGCGCAAAAAGTGTTGCACTAGGATCGTCACGTCGCCGAAGCGTTCGCGCAAGGGTGGCACCCGGACGCTGATGACGTTGAGTCGATACAGCAAGTCTTCACGGAACTTGCCAGCCGCCACCAGCGCGTTCAAGTCGCGGTGCGTGGCGCCGATCACGCGCACGTCGACGTGACGCACGGTTTCGGAGCCCACGGGGCGCACTTCGCCGTTTTGCAGCGCGCGCAACAACTTGGTCTGCATGCCCAAGCTCATTTCACCGATTTCGTCGAGAAACAGCGTGCCGCGGTCGGCGACCTCGAACAGGCCCGCTCGCGAACGCTGGGCGCCTGTGAACGCGCCGCGCACGTGGCCGAACAAGGTCGACTCCAGCAGCGGTTCGGGGATGGCCGCGCAGTTTTCGGACACGAACGGCGCCTTGCTGCGCGCACCGTTTTGGTGAATCGCGCGCGCCACCAGCTCTTTGCCGCTGCCGGACTCACCCAGCAGCAGCACCGGCACGTCGGTCGCCGTCACGCGGTCGACGATTTGCAGCATGCCTCGCACCGCTTCGCTCTTGCCCACGATGGCGTCGTACGAAAAGCGCGTTTCGCGTCCGCCCTTGACCCGCGACAGCTCACGTTCCACGACGTCGAGCTCGGCCTCGCGCCGCGACAGCGCAGCGTCAAGGCGACGTGAAGCACGCTCGGCTCGGCGCGCGGCCCGGCGCAACAGCAGCTGGTCGCGCGCGTCGGCGATGGCCAACGCCGCCAAGGTCGCCACCAAGCTAACCCACGACAGCTCACGCGCCCCAAAAGCGCCACGTCGCACGCGGTCGTCCAAGTACACGACGCCCAGCGGCTCGCCGCGCGCCACCAGTGGCACCGCCAACACGCTGCGCAGTTTCAGCGCATGCACGCTCTCGTGCACCTCGGGTAAATCTCCTGCCGCGTCGACGGCCACCACGGGTCGCCCCTCGCTGAGCGCGCGCTCCGCCAAGGACGTGCTGAGCTCCAGCTGGACGCCGGTCAAATCGTGCTTGCTGATGTTGCGAGCAGCGCGTGGCCGGAGGTGCCCGTTCGGCGCTCGCAGCAACAAAAGCCCGCGTTCCACGCCCGTCCACAGCACGAGCGCGTCCAGCACCTGGTCGAGCAGAGGTCGCAAGCGTTCGCGATGACCCAGCGCGCGCACGAGCGACTCCACGTCGGCCAGCTGCTCCGGCGTGAAGCCCGGCGCCGAGCCTTGCGCCTCGTGCGCGCGCGCTAGCCACGGTAGCGCCAACACCGCCGGGCGCAGCTCTTCGGGCGCGCGGCGCAACAGCTCGCGCGCAGCGTCTGCCACCGCCTCGGTGAAGTGCCGCGCGGTCGCGCCATCACCCACGTGCGCGGCCAAGCGCGCGCCGGCGAACAACGCGGGGCCCCGTACCCCCACGGGGCTGACGGTGCGGGACAGGCTCTTCAACTCGCCCAAGATCTCGTCGCCGCGCTCGCCGCGGGGGCGCTCGAGCAGCGCAATGGCACGCGCGCCCCACCATTCCAGGCGGGCGTCGATGGCCGCGTCGTCGCGACGCGCCACATGATCGAACCGGACGCGATCCACGTCGTCGCCGTGCTGCAGCAAGCGCGCCGCGCAGCGCAGCTCGTCGTCCAAATCAGCCTCGAGCAGCGAGCGGGCGCGCTTGACGTGCTCGACGGCGTCGCTATCGCTGGTCGAAATATCGCATAGCACGAAGTGCGCGTAAGCTCGGCAACGCGGGTCGGCCGAGGCTTTGGCGCGAGAAATCGCCTCTTCGGCGGCCTCGCGCGCCTCGAGCGTGGCTCCAGCTGCGGCAAGCGCCGCGGCGATCGACAGTACCGCCCGCGCGGCTTCGGCCCCGCGCCCCAAGTGCTCGAATAGCAGCAACGCGCGCCGCGCGGCCTCCAGCGCTTCACCCAAATCGCCGACGCTCGCAGCGGCAGCCGCGACCCCGGTCGCGTACGTGGCTTCTTCGAGCACGGCGCCGGCTCTCGCCGCAAACTCGCGCGAAGCGCGGAACCCGGCTAGCGCCGCCTCCGGTTGACCCAGCGCGTGGGCCAGCATGCCGAACAGCGACTCGGCGCGCGCGCGTTGCTCGTCGGTGCGGGACAGCAGCCGTGCGCGCTCGGCGTGACGACGCGCCTCGGCGTGTTGGCCACGTCGCAGCGCCAACAGCGCCTGACACTCGGCGATTTGAGGGGTGTCGGCTCCCTGCGCCAGGTAGCGCTCGGCTTCGTCGAGCCTGCCTGCGTCGAGCTCGGCCCGGGCGCGCAGCGCCGTGGCCCGCGAAGCGGCCTCGGGGGGCAGGTCGGGCAAGGCGTCGAGCACCGCGAGCGCTCGCGGCAGCTCGCCCGCTCGCCGCAGTAGCTCGGCCAGCTCTACGCGCATTTCGGGCGCCGTTTCGTCGACCAACAGGGCCAGAGCGCGCCCCAGCTCGCCACGCAGCCGCAGCACGCGCAAGAGCTCGACCAACAGCGCCGCCGGAGCTGCGCCTTCGCGCACCACGTCTTCGGCTGCATCGACGCTGGCGTCGGCCACTGCTTGCTCACGCAACGCTAGCGCTAGCTCGAGCGGCTCGCGCCCGACCAGCCGAGCGGAGCCCCGCGCTTCAGGCTCGAAATCCAAGAAGCCGAGGGCCTGCGGTGGACGCTGCTGAACCGCGCGTGTCGCCCGCTCGAGCAGTTGGTCGTCACTGCGGAGCGGCAAGCGGGGCCAACTGGACGCGGCCACACCGACCAGCGCGACCAAGAAGCGCGAGTGCCCCAGCGTATCGAGATCTTGCAGCTCAGCCGTGCCCGTCAGCGCTTGCCCACGCAGGCCCCGGATGCTGACCAAGAGCTCCAGCGCGGGCGCCAGCACGGCGGTCGCGAGCGGGCCCACCCGTAGCTCGGCCTTGGCCGCGCGCGCTGCCTCCACCAATTCTCGCCTGCGCGCGAAACGGTAGGCGCGCGTCACGGCGCGCGCGCCGTGACCCGCAGCGGCCGAAAAAGCCGCGGCGCCGGCCGCCTGCGCACGTTTCGATACCCAAGCGGCCGACGGCCGAGCGCCAGGCGCAGGCTGCAGCAGCGCGCGGGCGACCTGGCCCAGCGCGTCGGCTTCGGGCAGGCGCTCGCTAGCTTGCTCGACGCTGGCTGACTCCGGCAACAACAGCTCGGCGAGCACGACGCCGAGCGCGAACAGGTCACGACGGCGGCCGTCACCTGCAGCACCGGCGAGCAGCACCTCGGGCGCCAGGTAACGGCGCGTGCCCCCACTGGCGACCTCGGCCGACGCTTCGCCTGCCAGCCCGAAGTCGATCAGCCGCGCGCCAGTGGACGTGAGCACGATGTTCTGCGGCTTGATGTCGCCGTGCGCAGAGCCGACCCCATGTAGGTCGGCCAGCGCCGCACCGATGTCGCGCGCAACCGTCAGTGCCAGCTCACGCCGCTGGGCGGCCCCACCCGCCGCCGCCCGCTCAGCCAGCGTCTGCCCTTCCTCCCAGGCAAAAACCAGAAACGGCGCACCCCGCTCGAAGCGCTCGCCCCCAAGCGTCACCTCTTGCGTGAGCGCCCCGACATCCAAGAGCGGTGCCACCCAGGGCGAGTCAACGAGGCACAGGCGCTCCGCCTCGTCGGCGAAGCGCGGCCTCTGGCTCAAATCGCGGCCTAGCTTCACGACGACGGGAGCTACTGGGTTGCCGTCTGCGGAGCCCCGTTCCGCTAGCAGCACCCGGCTGGTGGCTCCCCCGCCCAGCACCCGCACCACCCGGAGCGGCTGCCCGGGCACTGGCAACAGAGTTGGCAATTTTTCCGACCCACCCATAGCCAGCAATATGGCTGTATTTTTCCATACTGTCAACGACGGTGGCAGCACTGAGCCATGACTCACGCCTGGCAAACCGCTTCGGTTTGCGGCTGAGCGGGCAGGCTGGGCGGCGCTACTGACTGCAGTCAGCGCCAGCGGCGATGAAGCGCGAGACCGCTCGTAGGCCCTGCAGGTAGATGCTCAACGGCTCCCCGTCGGCGCGTGGGCGCGGCATGGGTGCACCACGCACGAACCACTCCTGAAGTCGCTCGAGCTCCGCCTGCGAGGGCGTGATTTGCTCGCCTTCGCCGAGCGGCAACAAGACATGTGACGACAACCCGGGATCGCCTGGCTCGGTGCAGAAAGGGAGCGTGCTGCTCGGCGGGCAAGTCTCGAAATTTCCGAGGTTGCGCAGCAGTTTGTACATCAGGTAGCTGCCAGCGGGGTTGCGCGGGTCGACCACCGCCATGCGCACGCCGAAGCGCTCGCTTCGCTCGTTCGGGATTCCGCCTGACTGGTCGCCAACCTCGGTTTGACGGGCAACGCGGTTGACGGCGCTGAGCGAAAAGCGGCGCGCGTCGTCGAGCCAAAGGCCGTGAGGCGCGTCGTCCTCCGGCACGCCGCCAACGACGTTGTTTCCCTTTTGGTGGCACGCCTGCCCGGTGCAGGTCGTGAACACCGAACGAAGGCCGCCGACGATTTCCGCGCAGGTGGGCACGAGCTCGGCCGGCACCTCGGAGGCGGCATCGCTGGTAAAGAAGCTGCCCTGCAGTGGCAGGTCGGCTTCAACTAGCGGGGCGCCGTCGAACGCGCGAATGCCAGGGTCACCGGAGCCTCCAGGCACGACAAGCTCGAGCTGGTACAAGGCGTTGGGCGCGAGCCGATGGCCCGGAGGCATGCGGAACTCGACCACCCGCTCGACTGGGTCGTAGACGACCTGAAACGGCGGCGGGGAGGGCGCGAACTTTGGATTGCCCGTGTAGAGCCGTATTGCCTGCCGATTGACGGTGCTCGGGTCGAGGAACCGATCGAACCGGAAGGCCAACGTGACGTTGGTCGGCGCCACGCAGTCAGAGCTGTCGCCGACACCACAGCCGTCGTTGGGATAAATCCCAACGACGTGCACCGCCGGACCCGCCGCACTTGGCGGATCGGGTTTGGCGACGTCACACCCCCCGAGCAAGAGCGCGAGGGGTAGGGCGAGCGCTTGGCTCAGCTTTCGGAGTAGGTCGACAGCTGATCGCGGATGTTTTGCTCGCTCACGCCAGTGCGGATGTGGTCCTTCAGGACGTCCGCCAGCGTGATGAGGAGGTCGTCGACCCCCTTCTCCTCGATGATTTTGGAGAGGAGTTGTCGCGCTTCGCGACTGTCGTCCTCGCGGAGAAACTCCCTCACCTTGTCGACAGAGACGTCGCCTTGAAAGTCCAACAACAGATTCTCGAACAAGTAGCGGACGAGCTCCTTCACGGAGGGCCTCCTCGAAGCATGAGCAAACGTAGCCCCAGCCGCTATACCCGCCTGCAGAAGCCCTCGGCAAGCGCTTTGGCAGTTGTTTGTCATTTCGGCCGCAAATCAACGACATCTTTGCAGATCCTGGTCGTTCGGCAGATGGCAGGTTAAGCACGGCCGGGCGTTCTGGCGCAGGGCCTGCTGGCAGCGAGCGCTAAAGCCGACGGGGTGCGGATTGACGCCCTGCCCCTGGCCGGCCCCGATGTTGGGCCCGCGCCCACCCACCCCGCGCGTGGCGTGGCACATGGCGCAGTCCCGCTCCTGATGACAGCTGACGCAGGCGTTGAGGTTGCGTTCGGCCTCCCAGGCGTGGTGCGAGCCGGTGCGAGGCCCGTCCGTCCAGGTCGACTTGGGAGGGTGGAAGCGGCCACGACCTGCGAAGTTGCCGAGCGGCCCCGACATGGTCACGCCCGAGCGCTGGTGGCACGTCAAGCAAAAGGACTGCTGCTGGTGACAGGTGGTGCAGCGCGGGTTGTCCTGCCGCGCCGCAACCGGGTGCTGGCTCAAGAAGTCGTTGGGGTGGACGCGCCTCGGCCTGACGTTGCCGTCGTGGCAGCCCACGCAGAAGCGCTCTTGATGGCAATTCGCGCAAAACTGGCTGTCGTCACCGGCGATCAGCTTGTGGCGCTCGATGAAGTCAGCACCGTGGCCGGCGTCATGCAGCCAAGGCGGCGGTAGCAGCTTGCCGCTCTTGAACTCGGTGGTGAGCAAGCCGCTCGGCTCGCTCAAGTGGCAGGTCGTGCACGCGCCCGAGGCTTTGGGGCGCGCAACGCCGGGAGCGGTCTTGGCCCCGAGCGCTGCCGCCGTCCCGACGGTGCCATCACCCGAGCCGAGCACGTGGCAGGTCACGCACCCTTTCATGCGGGGCAGCTGGTCGCGCGTCGCTAGCTGCAGCTCTTCGACCTTGCCGTGACAGCTCGCGCACGTCATGCGCTGACCCATGACGTGCTTTTGGTGGTTGAAGCGCAGATTTGGCTTGGGAATGAGCACGCGTGCGACAACGTTCGGTCGCTTGGGGTCGTAGCCCGTGTGGCAGAAATTGCATTGCCCCAGCGGCCGCGCCTCGTCGCTGGTGACCGCCGAGAGCTTGCGATGATTGGTGCCGTGGCAACCGTCGCAGCGGGTGGCGGGCGGCAGCAGCGAATCGGCAGATTTCTGGCTGGTCTTGGCGGCGCCGTGACAAGTGGCGCAGCCGATGCCCAACTGCTTGACGTGCTTCTGGTGGTTGAAGCGCAACGGCAGCGCTTGCTCGGGGAACACCACGGGGCTGGGCCCTTCGTCGCCCGGAAACGACCCGGGCGGGCGCAGCGCGTCAGCCAGGCCATCCGGCAACGACAGCGCGCCACTGGCAGCGGGAGTGACCTTGCCGCCGGCCAGCGCTGGCGAGCTGCCGCACCACGCGACGAAGGCGGACAGCAGCGTTAGCAGCAGCAGCAGCAAGTCCAGGCGGCTCTTCATTTAAGCACCGTCAAATCCAGCGTGAGCAGCGCGCGAAAGCGCTGACCGACCAGGCGGTTCATGTCGTGCTCCAACTCGAGCCCGAAGCGTGAGCGCGCAAAAAAGCTTGGACCGGGCGTGACGCCCGCGCCCAGCACGTAACCAAAGCTGGTGGCGTCGCGATCACGCCTGAGCGCGTCCGACCAATCCCACAGTGACAGCAAGCACAGGGCGTCGTAGCGGGCGCCAAAGCGACGCCGACCCGTGATATCGGCGCCCAAGCGGTGCCCACGCTTACCGGTTTCGCCGCCGGCGCGCAGGCCAATGCTGCCTCGGCCATAATCGTAGCGAGCAGCTCCATCGAGCGAGACGTCGAAGAGCCGGCCTGTCTTCGTTAGGTCCGGATTTTCGGCGTAGCTTGCGCTGTAGCCCTCCGTTTCGAACCAGCGCGTGCCGCCCGAAAGCGAGGCGGAAAGCCGGCGCGAAAAGCGCACGTCGGCTCGCCCGAGGGCGCTGGTAGTCGGCGAGTGCGAGAACCAATTGAAGATGGAGTCACCGTCGAAAGTAGGCGTGTAGCGGTCGTAGCTCAGGCCCACGGTCACGCGCGAGTTGACGTAGGCGTCGACACTGGCGCGGTACTGGCTGAAAATTTGATTGTAGAAGTCGTAAACGACCGAGCCGTTGACGGCGCCAAGCTTGGACGAATCTGCGCGCAGCGAGTAGCCAAGGCGCTCACTCGACGTGCGGTTGCCCGAGAGAAAAAACTGGCCGTCGCCCAGGTCGAGGTACGGCGAAACGTTCACTTCGTCGCGGTTGATGACTTTGCGGTAGTTGAGGCGCGAGTGCAAAACGCCGAAGGCGGAGGCTTCGACCGCCAACCCAGCCGCAGGCGCCACCTTGGATTCATCGAGAAATAGCGGATAGTAGGCGGCGTCGTAGCCCGACCTGTCACCGCGATACACGCCCTGGGCTTCGAAGCGGCGCGTCCCCAACGTGGGCAGGCCCCCGCCACGCTGCTCTAGCCCGGCGTAGGCTTCGAACAGCAAGTTAGCGGGGGTATTCAGCGTAACCAATCCGCCGTCGAAGGACCAAAAGCCGAGCGTGTCGAACACGTACTGCCGCCCCAGCCGGAAGCCGACGTAACCGTCGAGGTAACGTTGCCCCTCCAGGTAGGCGTACATCAGGTCGAGCGGCGCCTGCTCGAGGCCTGGAATGTACGTGGGGCTACCGAGCGTGCGCTCCGCCGAGCTTTGCCCGAAATCCGCCTCCAAGCGCAAGCGCGATTGAAAGCTGAGGCGCGGTCCGCGCGGATCGTCCTGACCCTGAATGTTCCAAACCGCAAGGCCCAGCGTCTCGGTGTAGCGCCGACGCCGCAGCTCCGGCTCGCCCCAAGGGCTCGACAGTGCGTAGTACTGTGCGGCGATCGAGGCGTCGACTTCGGTCTCGTAGGCTAGCGCAGGCCGGCCCCAACTGATGAAACCGGCGGCGCCCGCCAGCAACCAAACCTTTACAGCGCGCCCGCTCATGAAGTCGCGGGCGGGACGCTACCACGGGCGGGGACCAGGTTCGCGAGGCCGGAAACGCCGGTCATGGAAGGCCGGCGTTCGTGGCGCCGGCCAGGCCCGCGGCGGCCCGAGCACCTGGGCCTAGCGAAGCGCCAAGCCTGGCGCGATCCCGGCTTCGAAAGCTGCTGCGTGCCGACGCTAGCGCCCGAGCGCTTCGGCTCGGTTGACGATGCGGGGCGTGAGAAAGATTACAAGCTCACCACGGGTGTCGCTAGCGCGACGGCGTTGGAACAATAGGCCGATCAGCGGGATGTCACCGAAGAAGGGGACTTGATCGAGGTTGCGACCAGTATTGCGGGTGAAGATGCCGCCGATGACCGCGGTGTGGCCGTCCAGCACCAACAAGTCCGTCTCGGCTTCACGCTTCAAGATAGTTGGGTCACCGCGGGCGGAGGTTTGGTTGAAGTCCGGCTCGTCGCGGTTGATTTTGACGTGCATGGCGACGCTGCCGTCGGCGGTCACGTGCGGTTTGACCAACAGTTGCAGCTTGGCTTCTTGAAACGTGGTCTGCACGCCCTGCGCGCTGACTTGAGAGAAGGGAATCAACGTGCCTTGCGAGATGCGCGCCTGCATGTTGTCCAGCGTCAAAATGCGCGGACTCGACAGGATGCGCAGCATGCCGTTCGATTCGGCAGCCGATAGGCGCACGGCCAGGTTGATGGTGTTGTCGATGGACCCGAAGGTCAGACCGAGCGCTCCACCACGACCGGTGCCGACAGCCGCGGGCAAATTGACGGCGAAGTTGGGGTTGGCAACGGTGGTGCTGAAGGGGCTCAAGCCGGCGGTCGGCGTGTTGCTGTCGCTGGCGCCGCCCGCCACGCCGACGGCGTTCGGGAACGCTAGACCGGTGGGGTTACCGGTAGCAGCCGAGAAGGTGGCGTCACCACCCCACTGAATACCGACGTCGCGCACGTAAGTGCTGGTGGCTTCCACGATGCGCGCCTCGACCAACACCTGCGGTGTCTGCGTATCCAGCGAGCGCGTCAGCTCCTCGATTTGATTCAGATTGCCGGCAATGTCGCGCACGATCATTACGTTGGTGCGCGTGTCGACGGCGATCGAACCACGCTCGGACAACAGCGGGCGAGCGCGTTCTTGCAGCTCGTCGGCCTGCGCATAGCTGACCGGAATCAAGCGCGTCTCGATGGGCGCGAGCTTCACCTCTTGCTGACGTCGCGCGATTTGCATCTCGCGCTCCTTCTCGAGGTCGGCCAAAGGCGCGACGCGAATCATGTTCGCCTGCCGCACCATGCCCAGATTCTTGGATTGGAGCACGATGTCGAGCGCCTGATCCCAGGGCACGTTGCGCATGCGAATCGTGACCGAGCCCGACACGTTGTCTGCGGTCACGACGTTGACCTGCCCCACGTCGGCCAGCAGCCGCAGCACGTTGTGCACGTCGGCATCCTTGAGATCGAGGTCGATGCGGCGACCCGAGAAAGCGCGGCGCTGCTCCGCAGCTTGGCCGAGCACGTTCGGACCGAAGGCACCCGCCTGGGCGCCGTCCGTGCGCGTCTCGACCGCTTCGGGTTGGAAGCCCGAGACCACGTCTTGCACGCCCGTCATGGGCTGCTCCACGTACACCGTGCGCGTGCGGCGCGCGGTGCCGCCGTCCGCGCCAATGCCGGTGACGGTCGAAGGCTCACGCGAGCCCTTCTTGGCGAAGGTCCAAACCAGGCTCGAGCCGCGACGCGACACCCGCGTGTCCACCTCGTCGGCGCGGGTGTCCACGTCGATGACGACGCCCGACTTGTCTTCGGGGCGGGAGTAGCTGGAAACGTGGCTGAGCTTGCCGCCGAACGCCGAAACATCCAGCGTGCGCGACAGCTCGTCGCTGAGCTTGCTGCAGGCAAGCGTGAGCGTGCGGCGCCCGTTGCCGCGTGAAGCCTCTTTGTAGTCACCAGCGCGGCTCAGGTCGATGACGACCTCATCGCGGCTGTCGAGGTGCTGAAAGCGTACGTCCAAGACCTTGCACGGCTCGTTGGCCGCGGGGCCCAACTTCTCGACGGCCGCCCTGGGCGCCGCCTCGATGTTGCCATCCTTGCCGGGCGCGACCGCCACGACCAGGTCGTTGCCGTCGACCGCTACCGAGAAATGCGAGGCTTCCAGCAGCGTGAGCAAGAGGCGCGTCGTGCGACCGTTGCCGGCGGCGAACGATTGCACCATCACGCCGCCCACCACGCCCACCTTATCGAGCAAGGCAGTCGGAATGCCCTTGAGCGACGAGGAAGGCACGTCGACGACCAAGCGGGTGGCGCCGCGCTCCAACCGGGCCGTGAAGGTCGGGGGTGCGGTGAAAGTCATGCGCAGACGAGCCGCGCCGGCCTTACCTGCGGCTTCCTTGAGCTCTAGGTGGGTGGCCACCCGCTCCGGCGGCGCCGCGAGGGCGAGGCTGGAAAGGGCCGTCAGCGAGAAAGCCAACGAGCAGGCCCTACCGAATCGAGTCGAAAGCGAGCTCATTCTGGGGCTCCGAAAGTCGAAGAAATCAGTAAATCAGGCAAATTCGGCCTCATTCAGCGTGCGTCACGTCAGCGTAGCGGGATTACCCAAACACGAACAAATTTGCTGGTGTTTGTTACTTGCCGGCGACGTCGGTGCCTTGAGGGCGCAGGGGGATGACGCGCGTCGCCGAGGGCACGTCTGGGTTGGACGGATCTTCACGGATCAGCACGATGTCGCCGTCGCGGATGCGGTCGACGCGCCAGTTGATCTCGTAGCTGGCGCCGGTGCGGCCCGCGGCCTGCACGATGTCCGCCTTGCCGACGAATTGCCCGCGCTGCACCACGTGCCCAGTGCCGCCCGGATCGACCAGCATGGCCTTGGCCGGCTGGGCGCGGGTCACGATGCCGATCAGCTTCAGCTCGTCGATGGCGAACTGAGACATCACGACCTCGCGCTGCGACTTGGCAGCGCCCTTCTTCTCTTCGTTGAAGATGGACAGAAACGAGCGGAACGGATCACGGCTGCGCTCACTCTCGGTGAACTCCGCCTCCACAATCTCGAACTTGGGCGGCACCGCCATATCGACGGCGGCCGCGCTCGCAGCAGCGGCCGGCTTGGCAGGCGCGGCGACTGGCGCCGCAACCGCGGAGCCTGCCGAAGCCGGCTTTTTTGCGGGCGGATCGTCTCCGCAAGCCGCCAGTAGCAGAGTGGCAAAGCCAAACGACAGCGGGAGCTTCATGGCCTACCCGCCTTGGCGCCGCGCTTGTCGGTCGAGACGGCAGCCTGGCCATCGGGCTTGGCACGAAACGCGGTCGCCAGCGCTTCCACCTTGAGGACCGTTTCCTCGCCGTCCGGCTTCGGCTCAGAGAGCGAGATGTTCTCCATGTTGATGACGCGGTCCAGCTGACCGACACCGTTGAAGAACTTCGCGACCTGATGGTAACGGCCCTTCAATTGAAGCTTCATCGGCACGCGCGAATAGAATTGATCCGGCACTTCGGGCATCGGGGACCACGCCGTGAGCGCGATGCCGGCCACGTTGGCGACGTTCTGCACCGAGCTGAGGAACGCCGGATACTCGGTGTCCGTTGGCAAAATTTTCACCAGCTCGCGTTGACGTTGCTGGCGTTCGCTCAGCTCCGCCAAGTCTTTCTGGTAAGAGAACTCGTTCTGCCGTGCCGTCGATAGCTCGCTGCGCAGCTTCGCTTCCTTACTCTTTTCGGCCGTGATGGAGCTGGCCAAATCGCCGTAGAAGACCACGAAGTACGCAACGCCAATCAAGACCACGAACAGCGCGCCAATGCCCGCCTTCGCGGCTATTGGCAACTTGGCCAGCACCGATTCACCGCGCGCCACTAGTACCTCACCTTGGTTTCGATGGAGAACTTGATGAAATCGGTTTCGCGCGTCGCCGGCAGCAGCTTCACTTCGTAGAAATAGCTAGAAAGGTTCAGCCGCCGTGCCAGCTCGCTGACGTCTTCGCCGTCGCGGGCCTTGCCGTCGATCTTCAGCATGCGCTGCGCCTCCGTGTACCCGGTGATCCAGAGCCGGCGTGAGTCCCAGTTCGGGTTGAACACCGACAGCGGGTTGTCGCGACGCAGCTGCGCCAAGCGGTCCGGATCGACGCTGGGTCCTCGCCCCGGCGTCATAATCCGCGCCAGTTCCATAAAAATGGCAGTCGGCCCCGAGCGCGCGCTCTGCAGCTTCTGAATCGCTGCCTCCCGCTCGCGCAACAGCAAAAGCTCGGCCTTCACCTGCTCGTGATTGGCGACGTTCTTCTTGGCTTGGCCAATCTGCGACGTCAGCTCGGCGTTTTTGCGCTGCTGCTGGGTCAGCTCCTCGGCCTTGAAGCTGTGCAGCACGAACAACGCCGCCACCTCGACAAGCACCACGACCATCACCACGGCCAGCCAAACTTGGCTGGCCTCGGAGCGCTCGGCCCGCTTCTTCTGGGCCAGTAAATTGATCTTGATCACGCGCGCACCTCCCGATCCTTGCGGAGCGACAGGCCGAGCGCGACTGAAAGTTGAGCCGCGCGCTGCTGCAAGAAGGCCGGATTGACTTCCTTGCCCTCAATCGACAAACGCTCGAGAGGCGGCCAGGTCTCGACCGAGACGCGCGCCCGACGCTCGATGGATTGCGCCAGACTCACCAGGTTGGCAGAACCGCCGGTGACGTAAATCTTCGCGATCTCGCCTTCACCGCTGGTGGCCATGAAAAAATCGAGGCTGCGTTGAATTTCGGCGGCGATCGAGTCGGTGACGGCCTCGATGACCTGCACCACTTGGTGCGGCACCATGCCCGGCCGACTTGGGTCGTCGGGGTTCGCGGCGCCGCCGCACTTGTAAGCCTCGGCTTGGTCATAGGGCACGCCGAGCTGCTTCTGGATTTCTTCGGTGATGACGTTGCCACCGTTGGCAATTTCGCGCGTGAAAGCGCTGACGCCGTTGGCGATGATGTTGAGCGACGACAGGCTGGCGCCGACGTTGATAACCGCAATCGTCTGATCTGGCGGCAGCCCGCGCGAGTATTCGAACAGGTTTTGCACCGTGAAGGCGTCAATGTCGCAGATGACCGGCTTCAGCTTGGCATTGCGGGCAAGGTTGGCGTACTCCTCGATTTGGTCGCGCTTGGCCGCCACCAGCAGCAAATCCATTTGGCTGGCCTCGGGGCGACGCCGCAGCACTTGGTAGTCGACCCGCACGTCCTTGATGTCGAACGGAATGTGCTGCTCGGCCTCCCACTGAATCTGCTCGGCTAGCTCGGCCTCGGTCATCATGGGCACGGAAATCTTGCGGATGATGACGCTCTGCCCCGAAACAGAAAGAGCGCACTCCTTCTGCTTGATCTTCGCGTCATGGAAGACCCTGGCCAGCGTCTCGGTCACGGCGCCAGCGTCCATGACCTGACCGTCGACGATCACGGAGGGCGCCAACGGGGCATAGCCGAAGCGCAAAAGGCCGATGCCTTTCTTCGTGTCTCTGACCTGGCAGACCTTGATTGAAGCCGAGCCAATGTCGACTCCAACCAGGTTCTTTCCTTCGCCCATGGCTGCTCTCGCGAAACTTTCTTCGTGGCGCGAGTGTCGCGCCGACAAACTCTCGCACCCCGCCGGATGGACAGCCAAAAAACCGGCTTTCGCTCCCAGCGCTCTTGTTGCTGCCCCAGGCGGCTCGCAGCGAGACGCGGTTCTCATGTCGGTATCTATGCGAGACGGGGGCGGGGTCAGCTTTTACCCGCCTCAATTTTGAGTTAACTATGCGTATCTAATTGTAAATTCAAAAAATCGACGAACTAGTGGGTATGTCGTGACCCCCCGGACCCCCGTCTCACTCCGGCACGTATGTCCGTCAAATCGTTGGCATCCCAGGTGGCAAGAGCCTGCCGAAGTTAAGACTCTGGGTCGCCGATGACCCCCTTTTTAGGGGCCTTAAGTCCTGAAATGCCGCAAATGTAGCCGTTTTGTTAGCTGGCACGAGCGCTGCACTAGGCCTCCCCGCACCCCAACGGAGATTGCCCCCATGCAAGCCACCTCAGCTCAATTAGCCGACTTCACGGACCTGGAGATCGAGCTCACTACTACGGCTGAGCCCGTGACCCGCAAGGGCAAGAAGACCGTCGCCGCCGCCGCTCGCCCCAGCATGGCCCCGCGCCCTGCGCGCCGCCACGAGGCCCGCGCGGTGCATCAAGCCCGTCGTCCGGCGTCGATCATGCCGGCCGCCCTGGCCCCCAACAAGACGCCGCGAATGTCCAAGGAGAAACGGGCTCGCATGCAGGCGCGTCGCGCCCAGCGCCTGCTCGAAGAGTTCACGCCCCTGGTTCGCAAGATCGCCGGCGGGTTCCAGAGGAAGCTGCCCCGCAATGTGCTGCGTGAGGACTTGATCGCGGCTGGCATGAGCGGCCTGTGGGACGCCATCCGGCGCCACCCCGACGGTGGAGACGACAGCTTCGAGTGGTACGTCCGGGTGCGCATCCGCGGCGCCATCTTGGACGAGCTGCGCGCCCAGGACTGGCTGCCACGCCGCGCTCGCGCCGCCGCCGAGGCCAATGCCGGCACAGATGCCTACGTCCCCCCGCCCTCGGTCGTGCGCATCGACGACGTCAGCGAATGGGAGCAAAACCGCTGCTTGGCGGACGCTTCGAGCAGCGAGTCGGCCGTCGCCGCCAAGTTCACGCAGGAGACGCTGGTCAAGGCCGTCGAGCTCTTGCCCGAGCGTGAGCGTCACATCGTCTCTTCTCACTACTTCCGGGGCGTGAAGTTCAAGGACCTGGGCGCCGAGCTCGGCGTCTCCGAGCCGCGCATCTCGCAGCTTCACTCCCGCGCCATCGCTCGCCTCAAAGAGCTCATGGCCGACGCGGCGTAAGCAAAGCCGAACAACGACTCCGAAACGCCCGGTGCCTACTGGGCGTTTTCCGTTCGTGTCACGAGAGCCTTCAGCTCTTGGCGTCGAGGAGCTTGCGCACCGTAGTCAGCAAGTCGACGGGTAAAAAGGGCTTTTGTAGGAACGGCGCGCCAAGACCGGCCACGTTCCCTTCCTTGATCACGTCGTCGGTGTAGCCGGAAATGTACAGTACGCGAAGCCCCGGCCAGCGCTCGGTCAGACGCTTCCCAAGCTCCCAACCGTTCACGCCCGGCATCACGACGTCGGTGATCAACAGGTCGAAGCGCCCATCCGCCTCGGTCAGCTCGAGCGCCTCGTCGCCGCTCGTGGCCACTACGACGCGATAGCCGGCGCGCGCCAGCGTGCGCTCGACGACACCGCGTACGACGGCCTCGTCCTCGACCAGCAGCAAGCGCTCCGTGCCAGACGCCCCGAATTTGGGGAAAGGTGCCTCGCGCGGCTCGTGCAGCGCGCCAGCCGCACGCGGCAAATACACCGAGAAGGTGGTGCGACCCGGCTCGCTGTGTACCGCAATGTGCCCGCCGCTTTGCTTGACGATGCCGTAGCAAGTCGCCAGCCCGAGCCCGGTGCCGCCACGCCGAGTCGTGAAGAAAGGTTCAAAAACGTGCGGCAGCACGTCGGGCGCGATGCCGTCGCCGTCGTCGCTAACGCGAATCACGACGTAGTGACCTGGGCTCAGCTCGGGGTATTGCGCGGCGTCGCTTGGTTCAATCAGTAAATCGCTGCCGGCGAGCTGCACCCGGCCACCTTGGGGCATGCTGTCGCGAGCGTTGGTCACCAGGTTCAACACCACCTGCTCCAGCTGGCTAGGGTCGGCGCGCACGTGCCAGCTGCTGGCCAGGCTGACCGAGAAAGTGACGCGCTCGCCCAGCAGCCGGCGCAGCAGTGATTCCAGGCGCAGCAACAGCACGCCAGGCTCGAGCACCTGAGGCTCGATCAGCTGGCGCCGCGCGAACGCCAATAGCTGTGCGGTGAGCGCCGCGCTGCGCTCCGCGGTCAGGCGGATCTCGTCGAGCAGCGGCCGCACGTCGTCGAGCGAGGTCATGCCGGCGGCAAAATCCACGTTGCCCAGGATGGCGGTGAGCATGTTGTTGAAATCGTGCGCGACCCCGCCCGCCAGGCGCCCGATACCTTCCAGCTTTTGGGCCTCCAGCAGCCGCGCCTCGAGCGTGCGGCGCTGCGTGATGTCCATCATGCTGCCGACGATGCGCAGCACGTTGCCCTCGTGGTCTCTCACCGCCATGCCAGAGGCGGCCGACCAACGCACCTCGCCGCTGGGCAACACGATGCGATGCTCGACAGGGCCGTAGCGCCCCGTGCGCATGGCGTCGGCCAACCCTTGCCTGACCAGCGCGCGATCCTCCGGATGAACGCGTTGCTCGATCAGCGTCATATTGGGTGAATTTTCGTCGGGCCCCGCCCCGAAAATCCGACGCGCGGTCTCGTCCCAAGAGCCGTTGCCGCTGGCGGGCTCGTACGTCCAAATGCCGAGCCCGGTGGCGTCCAGGGCCACCTGCAGCAGCGTGCGACTCTCCTCGAGCGCCGTGACGTCCATGGCGATCATCACGAGCGAGGTCGCGCGACCATGCTCGAGAACCGGGCTGACGCGCGTCAAGTAATGCCCAATCTTGTCGGCGCTGACGCGCCCCATGGTCGGGTATTCCTGCACCGTGCCGGTTTCGCATGCGGCACGCATGGCCTGGTGAGCGCGCTCGCGGTACTCGGGCAGCACGTAGGCGTCCACCGAGGTGCCCAGCACGTCCTTCATCTCGAACCCGGGCGCCAGCCGGTTCAAGTACAGAAACTTACCGTCGACGGTGATGCGGGTGATGAAGTCCGGAGCGCTCTCCAGCATCAACGTGAGGCGGCGCACCTCTTCTTCGAGCGCACGAATTCGGTCGTCAGCTGTCATCGCGGCCTCGGGCTAGCGAAACCACGACGATAGCCCGCTCTGCGCTAACGTACCAGGCTCTTACAGCCGAGCTCGACGCGCAGCGCCGTGACGCCTCCGTCACTAGCCCTGGCCCCGTCCGCGCCGGCGTCCGTCGCGCTCGCTCCGTCCGTCCCGCTCGCTCCGCTCGGCCTGCCCCGGCGCTCGCACGACGACTTACACATATTGAGGCGCGCGGGAGCGCCCTGGGCCGGATCGACGTCGTAGTACCAGCCACCGGCCGCCGTGCAGCTGGCAGGCCCGGCGACGCGCGGCAGCTTGCTGCGCCCGTTGGCCCCGTTCAGCACGACGTTGATGGCGTCGTAGTCCAGGTATGCTCCGACCGGAGGCTCCGGCAACGCCAAATCGCAGGCAATTTCACGCGCCGCAGCCGCGCTGAGCGCGTTCGTCAGCTGATGCGCGAAGTCTGCGCGCGGATCGATGACCAAGGGGTAGCCGGTGCCGCCGGCTGCTGCGATGCGCTCGAAGCCGGTAGCGGTAGCGGCGTCCGTCTCGTGAAGCGAACGCGCAGCCACCACCAGCGTGCGCACGTGCGCGGGACCTTCCAGAGCGGCTTTCGCCAGCTGCGCTAGTGCGGCGGCGTCGGTCGGTGCGCAGGCCGTGGGCAGGCCGTCGGTCGCGAGCACGACGATGACCGAACGCTCGACGTGCTCGAGCGCGTAGGTCGTGGCCAGCTCCAGCGCCGACGTCAAAGCAGGAGCCGTGGGAGTTTGCCCTTGCGGCGGCGCGGCGTCGAGCCGAGCCAAGGCGCCGCCAACCATCTGTTGCACGTCACCAATCAGCAAGGCTTGCGCGCTGTAGTAGTCGGTCGCGCACGAAGTCGAGGACGCGCCGGGGGCTGGAAAAAGCGACAAGCCAAAGCCCATACCGCTCGGCGCATGCTCGAGAAAATCGTGGAACGCCATCTTCGTGGCGTACCACTTGGAAACACCGGTCAACGTGGCCTCGCTCATCGAACCCGAGCGATCGACGACGGCGAACAGGTCGACCGGCAGCGGCTCGGCCGCCACCTCGACCCCGACGCACGCCGTGGCTGGATCGACGGTCGGGTCCAAGTCGAGCGAGTCGTCGTCCGCCGCAGCCGGCGCGGCTAGGGGTGGCGGCGGTCGCGTATCGGCCCCGCCGCAAGCCAGCGCCCCGCAGACGAGCGGCGCG
>JAYUYU010000830.1:0-3568 GCA_043752365.1 Myxococcales bacterium
AGCGTTACAGTGCTCGAGCTCGAAAATTCGTATCACGTGGCAACCCTCGACAATGACCTGCCGCTGATCGACGCGAAAGTGGCGTCGTTCGCCGAAAGCCTGCTGAAAACGTACTGAAACGGGGCGCGTGGTTCGTTCCATGACGCCGAGCGGCCGTGCGCTTTCACCTTGGGGTAGCGCGTGGCGGTGCGGTGTGGCACCCCGAGTGAATCCTGAGCATCCGGGGTGCTTCTTTTAGCTCGCCGGCACTCACGGCATTTCACTGGGCTGGGTGGGTCGGTCCACCGGGATACGAGCGACCCTTACCGGCGCGTCGAGGCCCTTCAGCACGGCGTCGAAGCGCTCGCCGGGCGCGTGCGCGCCCAGCCAGCCTTGCTGGTGGGCTTCGTCGGCCACGGCGTCGACCAGGATGATCTCGCCGGCCCCGGCCGCGCCTTGCAAGCGAGCGGCCAGGTTCACGGTCTGGCCGAAGTAGTCGAGGATGCCGTTTGCCGTGACGACGTAACAGGGGCCGGCGTAAACGCCGACTTTCAAGAATGTGCGGCCTGCCTCCGGCAGCCCACCACGAAATGTTGGAAACCGTTCCAGCATCTCGACCGCGGCTCCAATCGCATCCCGCTCCTCGACGAACGCCGCCATCACCGCGTCGCCGATGGTCTTGACCAACGTGCCGCGCCGCTGCGTGATGATGCTCATCAGCAAATCGAAGTGCTCGTGCACCACCTTGAAGGCCTTGGCGTCGCCGACCCGCGAGTACAGCGCCGTCGAATCGGTCAAATCGGTGAACAAGAGCGCCACGCGCGCGACCCGCAACGTGGTGCCAGGACGCAGCAAGTCACCCGAGAATTCACGGCGAAATTCGGGCAGCGTGCTGACCACGTGCGCCGTCGCGGCGCGCGAGGCGTACAGCAACCGTTCGAGCTTGACGTGTGTCTGGTTGCTGCCTGCGTAGACGAAATCAATGCTGGCCCCGGGGGCCAGCGTGGCCGTGGCGGGCGCGAGCGAGCTTTCCGCGGCTTGCACGCTCAGCGCCGCAGCGCCGCCCTCGGCGATTTCGAGCGCGCTGGTCGTCCCGCCACGCAGGAAGAGCCGATAGCGGCCCGGCTCGACCGGCGCTTTGAGCTCTGACCGAGCGCCAGGTTGCAGCAAAGTTTGCGCCACCACGTGCGGAGTGCGGCGCGGCCCGCCGATGCAGTACGGACCCGCCGCCAGCGTGCGCAGCGACCTGCCTGGTCGGAAGGTGGCTTCCACTGCGCGGTCGAGCGTGAGCTCGAACGAGAGGTCGCAGAGTTGGCAATGGCCCGCGACCGGCAGATCCGACAGCGCTTCGGTGCTTTCGGTGCCGGTGCGGCAGCTGGGGCAAACCAGCTCCCACTGTAACTCCAAAAGGCCGGATTTTACGGCGTGCAAGCAGACCGCGAGCGTTTCCCGCTCGTCGGTGGAAAGCTCGTCTGCCAGATCGAAGGGGCGAATTCGCACCACGTCGGCGTCGGGCGCGCGGCGCACGTACTCGACCAATTTGTGGCCTAGGTCTCGGCGCTCGGGCGACAGCGTGTCGTCGAGCGTGCGCGCGCACCGCGACAGGGACAGCTCGTCGACCTCGGAGCGGCCGCTGCGGAAGCAGGCGGTTTTACCATTCTTCACGTCGGCTTCGACCTGCCGTAGCTCGCGCACGATGCGGCCGGCGAAGCGCAAGAGTTCGAGCTTGGCGATCGGCGCGAACAGCTTCAAACGTGGCTCGACCGCCAGCCGAAAGCGCACGCTGGTGCCGCCGCTCGGCAGAGCCGTGAGCCAAAACTCGTTGGTCATGCTGCGCACGACGCCACGCCGCACTTCGCGGTGAGAGCGGAAGTGCTCGTTCTCGGTCCACTCGAAGGGCCGCTCTTCGTATTCGAGCGGGAAGCCTCCGCTCACGGTACGAACCACGTAGCGCGCGGCCGTCGCGTCCTCGTTCGGGGTCACCTCGAGCGGCCCGAGCCCCACCGCCCGGTTCATCCGCTCGGTATCGCCGATGGCGCACCAGAGCTGGCTGCGTTCGCTGGAAAGCTCGACGACGCGCTCCACGAAGACCGGCATTGTGCCCCGTTTATCACGTTTTTGACCCAGGTGCGGGGCCGCGGGTTGATGCACCCCGTAGACGGTGCACAACTCGGCCCTGCCAGCATGCGATTTCGGGCGACTGCCAAGAATAGCGAGCGCAGCAACGCGGCCGGCGCCGTGGAGCTCGAGTGCGCGGAGCAGGGCCTGTTGCTCGGCTACCGGGGCGTGTTCGCGCTGAGCGAGGGCTACGTGCCGGGCGCGGTGGCGACGGGCGCCGAGCTTACGGTGCCATGGGCCAGTGTCACCCAGACTGCGCTGGAAGGCGACGAGCTGTTCCTCGAGGTCGACGTCAGCCTCACGCCGCTCAATCGCTTGTGCCTGACGGCGTTCAGCGCAGGCGAAGAACAACTGCCACTCGAAGAGTCGCGACGACGGCGTTTGGTGGTGCGCATCGCGAGCCTGGGGCTGGCGTTCACCGCGGCGTTGGCCGCGTTCGCTGGCGCGCGCGGCGCGGGCGCGACGCCGTCGTTGTCACTGTCGGTGTCGGCGGCGGTGCTGACCGCTTTGGCGGTGTTGGCGGTTGGCTTCTGGGCGGATCGCTTAGTGGGTATGCCGGTGCCACGCCTGACGGGAAACACCGCGCGCGAGCTGTTCTTGGCAGAGCTGGCGCTCCATCGGCCGGCGCTCACGCGCTCGCCGGCCGCTGCGGCGCCGGCGCGGGCGCCTTTGGTGTTCTATTTCGAGCGCCTGATTCCGCGTACGACGGCGGCCATCGTCATTACGCTGTCGGCGGCGCTTTTGGGTACGCTGCTGACGACCCGCGTGATCGTGCTCGACGAGGGCACCACGCGGCGACCTGAACGCCCCCTGCGCGATGGCGAGCCCAGCGAGCGGACGCCGTCCCCCGTGCCCACGCCGCCCGCCGCGCCAGCCCTTGCGCCCGCCGCGCTGGACCGCAAAGCGGCTGCTCCCGCCGCGGCGCCGGCTGGCGACGCCGTACGGTTGGGTGAGTCGTGCCGCTGCGTGCGATCCGATTCGGCGCTATGGGCCGAGCCGATCCCGCGGCTCAGCTTGTTGGTGCTGGGTCAGCGTAGCCGTAAGGGGCGCGGCGAGGACGAGAATCGTCGCAAAAAATACCTAGAAGTCGAGCTCGGCGTCGTGAACAACGGCAAGACCGACGTGCCAGAAGTGTCGCTGCTGGTCGAGTTCTTCGAGCGGGATCCGCCGCCTTCGAACAAGCGGTACTCAGTTGCGACGCGGCCGCTATTTTTCGAGGGTCCGCTGCGGCCCGCGCAGGCCATCAAGTGGAGCGTGGAAGCGCAGGGGGTGGAGTTCGAGGTGAATAATTCCGTGCCGGGCAACGTCGGAGCGTTCGGCGACGACGCCGCCCCGTCCAACCTGTTCGCCGAGTTGCTTAGCGCCAATCACCGGCCGGTGCGGTTGCACGCGGCAATGATGCTGACGTTCCTTAGTGACCCGCGCGCGCGCGACGCCGTTTTAGAGCTGCGCGAAGCCTTGCGCGAAGACG
>JAYUYU010000831.1:0-3562 GCA_043752365.1 Myxococcales bacterium
AAAGCCGCCGCCATTCCGGAGCTACAAAAGGCCATCGAGCTGCGCCCTGATTTGGTCGAGGCCCGCGTGCACTTGGCCAACTACCTGCTCGAGGCGGGCAACGCGACCGAAGCCGCAGGCCTACTCGAGACCGCGCTGAGGTACGACTCGGTCAACGTGCTGGCCCGGCTCAACCTGGGCGACGCCTATCGCCTGCTGGGCAAGACCTCCGAGTCGCAGCGTGAGCTTGACTGGGTGGTGAAGACCGACCCCAGCGTCGCGCAGGCCCACTACAATCTGGGCCTGTTGTACCTATTTTCACAGAGCGTTCCGGGGCTTACTCCAAGCCAAGCTGCAGACAAGGCCATCGGCGAGCTCGAGCAGTACAAGAAGCTTAAGCCGCGCACGGTTGGCGGCGCGCCCGACGATTCGGACGAGCTCATCACGCGCGCCAAAACCCAAAAGGCGTTGATCGAGGCCAAGGCGGCTGAAGGCGCTGCGGCGCCGCCCGCTGCGGCACCGGCTCCCGCTCCTGCTCCCGCCGCTCCCAAGAAGTAGTCGAGGAAACCATGTTGAATCGCTCGAATCGCCTCGCTCCTAGCTCACTGTTGACCCTCATGTTGTGTGCAGGGGGGCTCGCGCTGCCAGCCACCGCGTCGGCGCAAAAGAAGCCCCGCATCGTGACCATCAGTGAGGTGACCATCGTCGGTCGCGTTCAGAAGCCGATCGCCGCCGTCGACGTGAGCCGCATTCAGCCCAAGCTCACCCTGGCCGAACTCCGTCAGCCGTTCCTCGATCGCATCGAAAAAGCCATCTACAACGATCCGTTTTGAGGACGCTTGTTGGTTCCGCTGGGCGCCGGTTTGCTGTCGGTGTTGTGCTTCGCGTTTTCGTGGAGAGCGTTTCGCCGCTGCACGGCTATCACGGGCGAAGCGGCGCAACCCAGCGCAGTTAGTGTCGAGCAAGACACGCTTGAGCAGTCTCTTGCCAAGCGCGAGGCGAACGCCGAACTCAACCTAGCGAAGCGCACTGTCAAAGCGCTGGCCCAGGCCGCGTTTACTGGCGGCCTCGCGCTGTTCTTTTTGGCGTTGGCACGAGGACAGGGCCATCAAGAGGCCCTGGTGGCGTTCGCGTTCGGCGGGGTCGGTGGCGCCGCGTGTTACGCCCTCCAGCGCAGAATCGGCTCGTTGGCCGACGGTTGGCGCTCGTCAGTCAATCGCAGCCTGCGGCGACAAGGAGTGGACCCGTCCGAAAGGACTGGGTAGCCTGATGGAACTTTGCGGAGTGGCCGTTGTCGGCGTCGAGGGTAAGAGCGAACCCCGATCTGACACGTAGGTAGGGAGTGCACGGCTCCTTAGAGGAATATCGATGACCCAGCAGCAACAGCCCGGAACCTCGCAGCGCCCTGGTCAAATGACCGCAGTCATGCGGGCAGTCGCGGCCAACGCGGGCCCGAAGGTGCTCCGTATCGGCGTCGTCCAGGCGGGGCGCGTCGCGGAAGAGCGCATCATCAAGCAGCGCACGCACGTCACGGTCGGCGCGAGCGAAAAGAACATGTTCGTGGTGTCGACGCAGAACCTGCCGCCGACGTTCCGCGTCTTCGAGCTCGTCGGCAACGACTACCACCTGAACTTCCTCGACGGCATGACGGGGCGCATCGCGCTGCCCACCGGCATCTCGGATTTGAGCATGCTGAAGGGGCAGGCGAAGCGGAACGCGCAGGGCGCGTACCAAGTTCGTTTGACCGAAGATTCACGCGGCAAGGTCGTCATCGGCGATACGACGTTCCTATTTCAATTCGTCGCGCCGCCCCCGATTCAACCCAAGCCGCAGCTGCCGGTTGCCGTGTTGCGCGGCGCCAGCTCGATCGATTGGAACACCACGATCATCGCAGCGCTGTCGTTCCTCTGCCATTTCATGGCGCTCGGTTCCATCTACTCTGATTGGCTGGACCCGGTGATCGACGACGAGGTGAGCGTCGCGGGTCTGATCGACTCGCTGAAGAGCTTGCCGCCGCCGCCGCCCGTGGAAGACAAACCCGCGGACAAGCCGGATGACACGAAGCCCACTGAAAAAGCCGAGCCGGTGAAGGCAGCGGCCGGGGCAGCTCCGGCGCCGGGACCCAAGGGTCCCGCGGCGCCCATGAGCTCCAAGGAGACTGCAGCGCTTTCCAACGAGCTCGACAAGATTGATATGGCCGTCTTGGCGTTCGCCGGCACCGGCCCAGCTACGGCTGGCGTGCTGAAGAGCGGCGAGGTTCCGACCGGTTCACTCGATCAGGCTGCTGCCAGCGCGGCCGCTGTGGGTGCCGGCGGCGATCTCAGCTTGAAGGGCGCCGGCGGTTCGATTCGGCCGGGCGCAGCTGGTGGTGGCTTGGCCGGTATCGGCAGCACCGGCCGCGGCACCGGTACGGAGGGCACCGGCGCTGGTGCCAAGGTCGAGGGACCCAAGGGCAACGCCTCCGTCGGCGGCGCGGCCGTCAGCGGCGGTACGGTCAGCAACGCGGCTCGCGTCGTTGCCGGTATGCGCGCTGGCTTCCGCAACTGCTACCAGCGCGGCCTCTCCGAAAATCCGGACGCTTCCGGGAGTATTCGCCTGACTATTCGCGTCGGAGCTGGCGGCGAGGTCGCGGGCGTCAGCCCGTCGCCGTCCGGTAGCCTGCCGGCTTCGGTGATTTCGTGCGTCGTCGCGCGCGCTCAAGCGGCACAATTCGACCCGCCTGAGGGTGGAAGTGCCGTGATTGCGGTGCCGGTTACGTTCGTGAAGCAGTAGCGGCGGCAAAGTTAACGCGCCGCTGAACGCCCGCCAGCGGGGCGCATCCAACACAGCTCAAACTATCATGCATTCGAGCTGTGACGGAAATACGGGCGCTTGGGGCGCGACGCACCAAGCCGTGGAAACTAGCCACGTTTCCGGCCCGCGCCCCGCGTTGACACGGTGCGACACAGCCTCATATACTGGCCGCGCTCTTAGGAGGGCTTTGAGCGAATGCGCTTTATAATTAAGCCTTGGGCTATTGCCTGCCTCGCGGTCGTCACAGTGACGGGCGTCGGAGTTGCTGTTGCCCAAGAGGTTGTTGACTCGGCAGCTGCACCTGCCGCAACCAAGAACATCAAGGGTGGCGAGGACGTGAGTCTCAGCCCCAAGCAGATGCTCGACAAGGTCCGCGGCATGGTCCCCGAAATGGACAAGCTGCGCGGCAGCGTCGCCCAACAGCTGGGCGAAGCGAAGAAGAAGAAGGACGTGGTGAAGGCCCTCTGCTTGGACGACAAGCTCAAGCAGATGAAGCTCGCCACCGACACTGCCAAAGATCGCGTGGTCGATTTGACGTCCGCAGTGAGTCAAAACGATCCGGACCGTTCGAAGCACGAGTTCACCGTCATTCAGGTCTTGCGCGAACGCGTGCAGACGCTGATGGCCGAGGCTCAACAGTGTATCGGCGAAGAGACCGGCTTCGTTGGCAACACCGAAGTAGTCGTCAATATCGATCCGGCCATACCCGACGCTGATCCCTCCGACTTCCCGGAAGACTCCCTGGTCAGCGATCCGCCCGTACTCAGCAGTCCAACGCAGTAGCAATTCG
>JAYUYU010000832.1:0-3557 GCA_043752365.1 Myxococcales bacterium
AGGCGCGCTGTTGGACTTGAGGGACTTGGGGGCGGCGCGGGGGTTGAGCTTCGTGCCGGTTCCGGCCACCCGGCCACTCGGCTTGCCCGCGTACAGCGCCGCGGTCGTGGACGCTATCGAGGCCGAGCTCGAACAGGCGCGCACGGCGCTCTCGGCGCTCGAAGAGAGCAACGCCAGCGCACGCCTGCGCAAGGTCGAGGCCGACCTACTAGCGCACCCCCACCTACCTCAAGCCGCGTTCTTGATGGCAGAGTGCTTGGCGCTCCAGGCGCAAGCCGCGCTCGGTCAAGCCTCACCGCAAGCCACCGAGCTCGATGCTCGGCGCCTGGCCCTCGAAGGGCAACGTGCGGCCGCCTTCGGCGAAGCTGCCACGGAACGCCCTGCCCCGGCGAACCTCCGCCTCCAGCTGCAAGGCCTCGAAGCCATGGACGAGCTCGAGCTGGACGGGGTGCGGCTTGCGGCAGGCGTTGCAAAGGTCGGGCTCGCACCGGGCCTGCACCACGCCCGCGTGTGGCGCGCTGGTCGGCCAATCTTCGCCACCTTTGCGCAGGTCTCGGCCGAGCAAACATCATTCCAGCTGCAGGTACCGGGGTTGGTGCCGTGCAGCGCCGAAGATTTCGAGGCCGTGCCGCGCGACGCGCGCAACAGCGTGCCGCGAGGCGTCGCTTGTCAACGCTGGGCGCGGGTGCGCGAAGAGAGCGGCGGCATCGGCGTGGCGTTGTGTGAGCACAGCCAGTGTGGCGGGTTTTTTCACTGGCAGCGTCGCGTCGCGGCGCCCTTCGCACCCATCGCCCTCGTTTCAGTCGAAAGCCGGCGCTTCCCGGCGTGGGCCGGCTTTGCGCTAGCTGGCACCGCCGCAGTTTTGGCGTCGGGCGTCGTGCTTTGGCAGTCCGGGGCCTTCGAACGCGGACGGCCAAGCGCCGCCACCTGGCAGTATGACGGCCTCAATCCGCAAGCTTTGCGCTTCTGAGCGCCGCGACTCGCCTAGCTCGGCCGCCTAGCTCAACCAGCGCGCGCGGGCGTTGCTAATGGCCGCCTCAACCGTGGCCTTCGCGGGGCCACCGAGTAGCGACCGGCGTTCCACCGCCGCTGCCGGGTCGAGCGCTGAACGCAGTCCATCGCCCACGAGCGAAGCGTGCGCGGCCACCAGCACGTCTGCTGGCAGCTCGCCCAGTTGCACGCCGCGCGTTTCGGCCTCACGCACCAGCGCGCCGACCACGTGGTGCGCTTCGCGGAACGGCAAGCCTTGCTGGACCAGGAAATCCGCCAAGTCGGTAGCGCAGAGGTGCCCCTGGTCGAGAGCGGCACGCAGGCGTTCGCGGCGCCACTCGGCCGTGGCAATCGCTCCGGTCAGCGCATACAGCGATACCAACGCGCATTCGAAGGCGTCGAAAATCGGACGCTTGTCTTCCTGAAGGTCACGCCCGTAGCCAAAAAACAGGCTTTTTTCGAGGGCCATCAGGGTGGTGACGGAGCCCATCAAGCGCGCCGCCTTGCCGCGCACCAGCTCGGCCACGTCCGGGTTCTTCTTCTGCGGCATCATCGAGGAGCTGGTCGAGAACGCGGCCGAGAGCGCGATGAATCCGAACTCTTGGCTCGACCAGAGCACGATTTCTTCGCCAATGCGCGACAGGTGCACGCCCACGATGCCGAGCGCGTTCGCAAGCTCCATCAAGAAGTCTCGGCTACCGGTGGCGTCAATCGAGTTCTGGGTCGGGCCGTCGAAGCCCAGTTCGGCCGCCACGCCTGCGCGATCGAGCGGAAAACCGGTACCCGCTACGGCGCCGGCGCCGAGCGGGGATTCGTTCAGCCGCACGCGCGCGTCGCGCAAGCGGCCGCGATCACGCAGCAGCATTTCTTGCCAGGCCATCAAGTGGTGCGACAAGCGGCTGGGTTGAGCGCGCTGCAGGTGCGTGTACGCGGGCATCAACGTATCGATCTCACGCTCGGCCGCGCTCAGAATTGCGTCGCCCAGGCCCTCCAGCGCCGCGCAGGCTTCATCCGTCTTGCGGCGCGCCCACAGTCGCAGATCGGTCGCGACCTGGTCGTTGCGCGAGCGACCGGTGTGCAGCTTGCCGCCCACGGCTCCGCAAATTTCCGTTAGGCGTGCCTCGATGTTCATGTGCACGTCTTCGCGCTCACGCTTCCAAACGAAGTCGCCGCGCTCGATTTCGCCGCGGATTTGCTCGAGGCCGCGAACCAGCGTCTCCACCTCACCCGCAGCGAGCACGCCGGCACGCCCGAGTCCGCGCGCGTGCGCGATGGAGCCTTGAATGTCCTCCCGCCACATCTCGGAGTCGACATCCACGCTGGTATTGAGCCGCTCCATAGCGGCGTCGATTTGCTCGGGTAGTCTGCCACCTCGCGCCACGGTCATGGCGCGCCTTATAGCCTGGCTGAGGATTCCGCGCAGCTGGTAGGACGCCCCGCGGGCCGTTGAAATTGCCTCAGACCAGAGCGCGCGCGAAACAGGCGTCCAGATCGCCGGCTTCGAGAGCGGTAAGCCGCGCAAGGAAGCGGCGATAGTCCCGCACCGGAGGCGTGCCGCGCGGAACGCGTAGCGAAAAATCGGTGATGCGCGTGGTCGCGAAGCGCAGGCAACCGACCGCACCCTCCACCTTCAACGCCGCCACTTCGGGACCCACGATTGGTCGCACCGCGTGGTAGCCGCGCAGGAAAGCCTCGACCAGCGCGTGCTCGAACTTGTCCGAGTAACACCAAGCAAAAATCGTGACCATGACGTCGTAGGCGAACGCGCCCTCGCAGGCACTCTCGAAATCGAGCAGGGCTGCCAGCTCGCCATTGGTCTTCCAAAGCACGTTGTCCCGAAACAGGTCGGAGTGAATCACGCCGCGCGGCGCGCTTTGGCTGATGCGCTCGAGCTCGTAGTGGGCCAACGCTTCGCGGATTCTGGCGACGTCGTCCAGGAACTCTTCGCGCTCTTCACGCTCGATGCGCACCAGGCGCTGCCGCAAGTCGGTGATGCGGAAACGTCCCTCCGGTGGCCGTGCCAACGCGGGCGTCGTGAGATGCATGCGCGCGAGCGCGGCCCCCAGCCTCTGGCAGGCGGGCTCGGAGACGCGGCCCTGGCACAAGATCTCGCCGTCCAACCAAGGGAAAACGGCGAACGACTTGCCTTGGAAAGCGCCGACGCCCGCGCCGTCGGCGCGCGGCAAGCACTGCACGACCGGAACACCGGCTTGGGCGAGCCCGGCCACGAGCAAGAGCTCGGACAGCGCGCCGTCACGCCCTTGCTCCTCGTACAGGCGAGCAAAGTAGCGAACACCGTCACGGGTCGTGAACGCGAAATTCGAGTTCACGGAGCCGGCCGACAGCGCTTCGATCGAAGCCACTTCGAGGCCAAATTCACGACCAAGACGCACAGCGTCGACTAGAGGCAGAGGGGTCAGGAGCGCCACGAGCCGGACTATGCCGAGGCCACCGGAACCGCGCCTCAAAAATCGTAGCCGCGGAAAACCGACGCCAGCAAGAGGCGGCGTCATTGCGGAATAGCTTGAGCAACGACGCTTGGAGCGCGAGCAAGCAGGCCAATCGGC
>JAYUYU010000833.1:0-3557 GCA_043752365.1 Myxococcales bacterium
CCACGCGACTGCAACCACAGCACGAGCGTGGAGTCGTCGGCGTCACCGTTGAAGTACGTGATGGAGCGGCGGCGAAAGCAGCCGAGCGTCCAAGGCGGCACGCTGCCGCTCGGCGGCTTGCTGCCGCTGCGTGGCGGCCGGGTACCTTGCAACGAACAAAGCTCGAGCAGGTCCATCAGCTCACAATCGCTCTTTCAGGTAGGAGAAGCTCTGCAAGGTCTGAGCATACAGGTGCTCGCCGGCTTTGACCGGCGGATAACGCGCTGGCCGTTGGGCGCTGACGGCACGAAAGCCGGGCCGCGCAGGCCACACGTTGGCCCCAGCAAAAGGGTTCTGCGCGCTCGGCAGCGCAAAAAACGCCTGTGCCTGCGCAAGTAGTCCCGCGACGGTCGCGTCGCCCACGCGGTGCCCGGTCAAATAGAAGAACCCCGCTTCACGACAGGCCGCGCCGAGTCGTCGCGCGGCCTCACGTCGCGTCTCGAGCTCATCCGAATACAACCCGCCCACGTCGCACCACCCGCCCCACTCAATCCTCAATCCTCACGCCTCAATCCCCAATCCTCACCACTCGCTCCCTACCAAGTCTCACTGGGCGACGGCGTAAGCCCCGTCGACTCCACGTGATACGTAAACGTGAGCACGATGGCGGTCGCCGCGTCACCGACCAGAATTCGTCGCAGGCCCAGGTCGGCGCTGAACGCCTTATCGACGTAGCCGAGCCCCAAGCTGCCCGAGTGACTCTTGGCGCCATCGTCGAAGCGGTAGCCACCGCGCACGATCGCGTGTTCGCCCAGCAAAAGCTCGGCGCCCACCATGGCGCGCAGCTTGGTCTCGTCCCACGTGACGAAGTCTGCCACGACGTCGCCTTCGATGCCGAACTTGTCCTTGGCGAAGCCGATGCCGCTGCCCAACGTGAGCGGTTGGAAGCTCGTGTCGGTGCCGTTTAAGTTGTTGCCCACGAGCGCGAACGCAAGGCCTCCACCCGGCTTGAGCGTTAGCCCGAGGTCGAAGGCGAAATTTTTCAAGATGCGGTCGCCCTCGAGGCCACCCGACGCATAGCTCGCTCCCAGCGGCCCAGCGCCGTTCTGGTTGAGCCACATGAATCGTCCGCCCGCGCCCGCGAAAAGCTTATCCGAGAGCGGGTACGCGAAGGCGAAACGCAGATCCGAAGACGTGCGATCGACACCGTCCGGATCTTGCCGTGACCAGGTCGCGCCCAGGCCGCCCGCGATGCGCGAGCTCGAGCCAACCGAGTCCACGGCGCCGACGCCGTAGGTCTGTCGCGAAGCCTCTGGCCAAATCTGAAGTAGTGCGGCGGCGTGGTACACGCGCGACGCCGCCATGTTGGCCGGGTTGTCGAACAACGCGCTCACCGAGCTGCCGAGCGCACGGTCCGCGCCGTTCTTGCCAGCGATGCGCCCCGTCTCGATCTCGTTGTAGTTGTAGCCGACTTCTGGCGGCAGCTTGCTCGGCTCGGCATGAACGACCGTGCTTCCGAAAAAGCAAGCACCCGCACATGCGAGGGCTAGCGACGCAGCCGGTCGGCCTCGTGTAGAGGAGCGTGGCGAAAAGCTGTGCATGTCGTTGAACCGAACCGTAGCGTCGGCACTACCCGCGCTTGGCACCAATGGCCAAGAAATCCGTGCGCGTACCTTACCTGTGACGGCCGTTCGGCCAGCTCGTACGAAAGATTGAAGATCGTGTCAGTCGACGCTTGACGTGCAAAACCAAGAAAGTTGACGCCCAACGCACGGGGCCGCGTCGGCGCGGCGACGGAATGTCGCATGTGTATGCAGAGTTAACGAACGCGGGCGAAGAACGTCACCGACAAACTCGTCCGCACCAAACTTTCATGAACGGGCTGAGCGCGGTAATTTGCCGACTTCACGCGTTTCGAAAATCTCTTGGTTGAACTTTGCTCGAGGTCAGTGCTAGCTGCCCGTCCCTTCGCTAGAGGGGGCGTCACCAGAGTTGGTGACGACCCGACGGCGCCAGGTATGTTCACTGTGACGCTCGTGACTTCCCAAGAAGCAGAGCAGGCTGAGGGCTCGCCCCCAGCGGCCCAAGACGGCAGCATGGCTAGGGTTTCTGGTGTCCACAGCCCTGTGGATAATTTGGGGACGCACCTCTTTTGATGGACTTGGAAACAACCCCCGCGCCGCCCGCCGGCGAAAGCCTCTTCTCTCAAGCTCTCGAGCAGACCCGCGGGCGCTCCCCTGCGTCCTTCGAGCAGTGGTTCACCAGCATCCAGTTCGAAGGCTTCGAGCACGGCGTGCTCGGTCTGACGGCGCGCGACGAGTTCGTGCGCGATTGGGTCAAGGCTCATTTCTTGCCCGACCTGCTGACCAATCTGGGTCGCCTCAGCGGGGAGCCAGGCGGTGGTGCCCTGCGGGTGACGTGGAGCATCTCCAATCGCCTCGCCCGTCCCGTGTGCGAACCCAAGCGCAGCGCGCCTCGCCCGGCCAAGCCGGAGCCCATGCCCGTCTCGCGCCGCTCGGAACGCCCCAGCGTGGCCCCCCGCTACTCCCGCTCGCAATTTCTCGCGACGCTGAATTCCAAGTACACCTTCCCGAACTTCGTCGTCGGGCCCTCCAACGAGCTGGCGCACGCGGCGGCCTTCGCTTCAGCGGGCGGCGGCGGTCCTCGCTACAACCCGCTGTTCATCGCTGGCGGCACCGGCCTGGGTAAAACCCACCTGGTGCATGCCATCGCGCACAAGGTCTTGGAAGAGCGCCCCGACGCGCGCGTCGTGTACGTCTCGGCCGAGCATTTCACGAACGAGTTCATCGAAGCGCTGCAGCACCACAAGATGGACGAGTTCCGCGCTCGCTACCGCAGCGACTGCGACCTCTTGCTGGTCGACGACATCCAGTTCCTGGCCGGTCGCGAACAAACGCAGGAAGAGTTCTTCCACACCTTCAACGCTCTGCACGACGCCGACCGACCCATCATCGTAACGAGCGACAAGTACCCGCAGCAGCTGCAGCGCATGCCAGAACGCCTGGTGTCGCGCTTCACCAGCGGCTTGGTGGCGGACATTCAGGTGCCCCAGCTCGAGACGCGCGTCGCCATTGTCCGCAAAAAGGCCGAGCTCGAGAGCATTCCGCTATCGGACGCGGTCGCGGTGTTGTTGGCGCAGAACATCCAAAGCAACGTTCGCGAGCTCGAAGGCGCGCTCATTCGCCTGGCCGCCAAGTCTTCGCTCACGGGCCGCCCCATCGACGAAGAGTTCACGCTCAGCGAGATGAACACGGTGTCGCCACGTCGCACCGATGTCATGAGCGTCGAGGATATTCAGCGCGCCGTGTGCAGCCATTTTCGGCTGTCGAACTCGGAGCTGCTCAGCAAAGACCGCCACAAAAGCGTGGCGTTCGCGCGGCAGGTGGCCATGTACCTGTGCCGCCAGCGCCTGAAGTGCAGCTTCCCCGAGCTAGGCCGCGCCTTCGGCAACCGCGATCACACCACCGTGATGAGCGCCGTGCGTCGCGTCGAAACCCTCCGCCAACGCGACCCGCAAGTCACCGCCCACCTCGAAGCCATCGAGCAACGCCTCGCCT
>JAYUYU010000834.1:0-3557 GCA_043752365.1 Myxococcales bacterium
AGGGTTGCCCCCGACGAAAGGTCGAAGAGCTCGCCCAGCGCCGAAGCCAGTTGCTCGAGCGACAAGGCGTCGGCCGCCCGAACGGCGGCGGCCTGACGCAGGCGCAGCGTCGGTCCGTGCAGCACGCGGTTGACTGAAGCGTCGACCATTTTTGCGAGCGCGCTGCGGTCTTCTTCACCCAGGTGCTTGAGGCGACCTTTGAAGCTGCGACTCAGCTCTATCTCGAGGGCTGCCCGCACGCGGGCGCGCAGCGCGACGACGGTGGGGGTAGCCTGCTCGGCGTCGGCCCAGCGCTCGTAGCCGATGGCCTCGGTGACCACGATGGCCTCGGCGCGTTCAGCCTCGCGTGAGCGAGCGGACATCGACTCTTTGACCTGGGCGGTGAGGTCGTCGACATTGTAGAGATAGACGCCGTCGAGCTTCTCGACGCGGGGATCGATGTCCCGCGGCACGGCCAGGTCGATCAAAAACTGGCTTTGCCCGCGGCGCTTCTTGCGAGCGGCCGCGACCGTGTCGTAGTCGATGACGTAGCCCGTGGCGCTGGTGCTGGTAATGACCACATCGGCTTCGGCCATGGTCGCGCCCAGCTGATCCCACGAGCGGCCTTCGCCGTCGACCGCGCGCGCCACTTCGTTTGCGCGCTCCAGATTGCGCCCCACCACGACGACCTTGGCGCCCGCGCCGCGCAGTTGCTTGGCGGCCGTCTCGGCCATTTCGCCCGAGCCGGCCAGCATCACGAAACGGCCCGCAAATTCGCCGAAAATTTGCCGGGCCAGGTCGACGGCGACGCTGGGCACGCTCACCTGGCCGGACCCGATGCTGGTTTCGGTCCGCACGCGCTTGGCCACCCGCAGGGCGCGCGGCACGGTGCGGTTCAAGATCGGGCCGAGCGCTCGCTCTTCGCGCGCGACGTCGTACGCTTGCTTCAGCTGACCCAAAATTTGCGGCTCGCCCAGCACCAGCGAGTCCAGCGACGCGGCGACACGGAATAAGTGCTTCACGGCGGCCCCACCGGCGTAGCGGTAGAGGTGCTCGCGGATTTGCGGAGCACGCTCGCACAGCGCGGCCACGCAGGCGTCGGCCACCCTGGACAAATCTGCGTCGACGGATTTCCCGGCTGCCACCAGCTCCACCCGGTTACAGGTGGAGACGATCAGCGCTTCGCCAACGCCCGGGATCGCGCACAGCTCACGCAACAGGCCGGGCACGGCTTCGGCAGGCAGCGCGATGGCTTCGCGCACTCCAATCGGGGCCGTATGGTGAGAAAGTCCCACGACGACGATCACGCAGCGCCTCCACGCAAGGCGTAAACCAACAGCACCAACAGCACGCAGGCCACACCGGCCAAGGTGCCGTAGGCCGCACGCCGCCCGCGCAAGCCGATGATTTGCCGTAGCAACAGCACGGTGGCGAGCAAGCCCCAGGTCGTGTAGCCCAGCACCGTACGCAGCACCGCCGCGCTGCCGCCTTCAGCCACGCGCTGCGTGAACACCGCGCCAGTTACGACGCCGAACGTGAGCAGTGGAAAGCCGAACAAGAGCAGCCGATGCGCCGCGCGATCCAAAGCCTCGAGCGGGGGCAGGCGTGACGAGGCGGGCGACAAGCCCAGCTTCTTTTGGCGCAGCCGGCGCTCCAACAACACGTACAGGCCCGAAGAGCCGCCCGCCACCAGGAACACGCCTAGCCCAAGCAGGTTGGCGGCAATGTGAAACGCCAGCAGCGTTCGCGGCACGTCCGAGTCCGCGGGCGGCACCGTTACGAACTGCGCCCCAACCAAGAAGGTGAGCGCCAAAGGCGCCACCAGCGCGCCCACCGCGTGCAAGCGAAAGCGCCCGCGCAACAGCAGGTACGCCACGACCGCGCCGAGCGCGCTCAAGCTCAAGCCGAAGTGCAGCGACTCGACAGGACACACCCGGCTGAGCAAGCTTGCAGCTACCACGTGCACTGCGTGAATCAGCGCGCCCACGAGTAGCAGCCGCGGCCCGAACGTGCCTGGCACCTTGTCCGGCTCTCGCCGCCAAAGCTCTAGAAAGAACACCGTCGAGGCGGCCGAGTAGGCGATGACTCCCAGATAGAACGCGATCGGGGCAAGCTCGGGCATTTACAGGTTCCGCGCCAAAAAGGACGCCAGCAGCTCTTCGTCGCTGCCGTGAGCGGGCGCCGGCGGGCGTGACACCCGCCGCTCTTCGCGCTCGGCGCGGTGCGCCTCCAACGTGCCGACAGGTGAGCCGAGCCAGCCTGCAGCGATGCGGTAGGCGTTCTCGCCCAGCACCATCGAGTCGCCCAAGAGTTCCGCGCCCAGCTCCGTCAAAAACAGCATCGTCTTCACCTTACCGACCAGCTCGTCCGGATCCGAGTGACCGGCTTCTTCCGAGAGCACGCGCACGGCTTCCACCAAGCGATAGCGACGGCGCTCGGTGGGGATGGTCAGCTCGGAGCCAGCGATCTCGACGCGCCCTTCGGAAAGCCAGCGATCGAGCGCCTCCTGCGGGAAGAAGACGCGGTTTTTACCCATGCCGCGAGTACTTTAGCCGCTTTCCAGGCGCCGCGCGAACCGGCTCACTTTCCCTGCAACGCGACCGCGACGTCGCCCGGCTCTAGCTCGCGCCGCGTCTCGATCACGATGGCGATCGAGCTGTATTTCTCGGCGCGCAAGACGCGCAGCTCGGCCACGACCTCGCTTGGAAACTGCTTGTCGTCATCGGCGATCGGGGTGCTCTCAACGTCGGCCGACTTACTCGACTCGATCTTCATGCGGTACTTGAGCATGCTGTTGCCGTGGGTCAGCGTGTTCTTCCACATGTCACCCTGGCGCAGCACGAACAGCCGCGTCCCTGCCTCCAGGCCGTCCTCACTGCCGTGGTCCATGAACGCTAGCTGATTCTGCCCGATCACTTGGTGGGGGTAGACGCTACTCAATACGCGCGTTTGCACGGTGCGGCTCGCCGGCTTGGGCGGCACCACGTCGAACTGACGCCCGACAGGTCCCACCCGATAACCTCGCTCGATGACGTCGAGCGCCTCGACGACCTCGCCGCGCGCCACGCGGGTCTTCGCGTTGAACTGGTCGATCTTGATCGTGCCCTTCACGCTCACGATTTCCCCTGGGGGATTGCGGGCCCCGGGCACGGGCTCGGGCTTCCGCACCGGGGTAAAAATGGTCAGCGTTTGACCGGGCTTCAACTCCACGCCGGGCCGCATTTTCAGGTAAACGTGGTTGCCGTTGGAGAGCAGCATCTGATCCTCCGCGGAACCCACGAGCTCGCCCCAAACGTCGCGCTTCGGATCGCCCAAGAAGCCTTGGTCGCGCAAAAACACGGTGCTCGGCGACATGCCGCGCTTGCCGGCGGCGAACAGCGGCGAACCACCGGTGCCGCTCGCCAACGGCGACCGGCGCTGACCAGAATCATTGGGATCACGCAGCCGCAGCTGGTCGCCCGGGTAGATCCAATGCGGGTTGACGACTTGCGGGTTGTAGCTCCAGACCTTGGGCCAACCCCACGGGTTCGAGTAGTACGAGCCACACAGGTCCCACAGTGTGTCGCCCTTGCGCACGA
>JAYUYU010000835.1:0-20335 GCA_043752365.1 Myxococcales bacterium
GATGCCCGAGACCTGCTCGAGGTCCTTCACCAGCGCCGGGTAAAGCTTACTGCTGAGCAGCCCGAGCGCCGTCATGGGTCCTGGGTGATGAGCCTCGACTTGCGCGCCCAAGATGCCCGCCGCGGCGCTCGACGCTTCCGCGCCCGGCACCGAGCGCTCGAGCACCGTGACGGACACGCCGCGCCGCGCCAGCTCGTGCGCCGCAGCGCAGCCCATCACGCCGCCGCCAATGATGACAACGGATGCGGCTTGGGCCTGGGTTTTTGCCTGGGCGCGGCGAGTCATGCCCGGCTCTTGTTTCAGCCGGCCGCGGGACGCAAGAGGCGGCGCAACCCGAACAGATTGAACGCCGCGAAGCCGAGCAACAGCGCGCCGACGCCCAACGTCCAGCGCGTCGTAGCCGGCCCTTCGCCGTCGATCAGCAGCCAGGCGTCGCTCGGTAGCGGAGGCCTGCCGGCTTCGGCGATGGCGCCGCCGAGCTGCGACAGCCGCACGCCGGAAGCGTTGGCCGGCACCAGCCGACCAACGAACGACGTGGGCGGGACGAAGCGCTTGTGGTCGGGGTCGTCGTCGTCGCGCGGCACGCGCACCTGAACCCAGAGCTTTTGGGTGCCGCTGACCCGGGACAGTCGGTACGAGTCGCTCTCCAACGGGCGGCGGTAGGCGATGGCACCTTGCACCTCGAGCTCGCCTTCACCCTGCAGCCAGCTGTTCTCGTCGTGGGCCTGAGGCGCAAAACGTGACAGCTCACCCACAGGGCGCGGCGCCTGCCCCGACAGCGAAAACACGAACTCTCCGCGCAGCGCCGCAGCCAGCGCCAGCGAGCCGAGCAAGGTGGCGCTCATGACGACCAGGGTGAGCTTGCGCCAAGGGCGTCGCGGCGGAGGCAGCGCCTCCAAATCGGCGTCGGGTTGTTCGCTCATCGGGGCTCGAAAAACAGACACGGTGTTTTCCCGCTTGTTCCTCCGAGGGTCAAATGCGGACCCCGGCTTCCGTGAATATTGGATGAGGAGGCCGGCGGGACGCGGAACAGCGGTTCCGTCGAGTCACTTAAACCATTGAAACTATAGGTGTTTTTAGAATCTGGCTGAACTTTGGCGTGGAAGGTGGATTAGTCTGGGAGATCGCCATGGCTGTCGCCAACAAGAAAATCCTCTGCCCCTCGTGCGGCTTCTCGAACACCGCGCCGCTCGCGAACAATCGCTGCGTCTCCTGCGGTGCAAAAATCGAAGACCTCAAACGCACCCTGACGCGACAAGAGGAGCTCGAAAGGCGTTACCAGCAAGAAGGCTTCAGCCTGCCTTGGTTCGGCGTCTCGATCGGCATCATTACCGTGATGACCGCGGCGCTGGTCATGGGGCTGCCGATGGTAGTGCCGCTGTTCGACTTCGAAGGCTCGGCGGGCATGACCGTCGCCATCCCGGTTTGGTTCATGGGCGGCATGCTCATTGGTCTGGTGTCGCCAGGCCGCACGTTCATCGAGCCGATGGTCGCCGTGTTCCTGGTGGCGCTGCCAACGGCCTTCCTACTGCACTCTGGCCAGACCGTGAAAACGATGCCCGCGTTCATGTACGCGCTGATGTCGTTCCTCGGCGTCGTCTTCACGCTGATCGGTTCGTACATTGGTGAGCGGATCCAGACGGGTCCGCCTCCGAAGCAAGCCGAGTGAGCCGTCCACGGCTGGCGCGGCCGATCCTCGTGCCGTGCTTGCTGGCTTCGTATTTGGTGCTGGCCTGCGACTCTGCACGCGAGGCGGCGACTCGGGAAAGCGCCGCACGAGTTGCGCGCGCCATCGAGGTGCTGCGCAACGCGCCGAACGAAATGAAGGCCGGCCCCTTGGCAGAGCTGGGCTTGCTGGCTTGCTTGGGCCCCGAGGTTTGTCAGGTGCGCGAAGCCTGCCGCAGCGCGTACCAGCGCCACGTGGACGCGCTAGCGCTGACAGCGTCGGCAAAGCAGCAGGTCAAGGAACGCGACAACCGCGGAGCGGGCAAGCTGTTGGTCTCTGCCGAGAGCGCGCTGAGCGAGGCTGGCGGCTTGGTGCTGAGCTGCGTCGAACGCGAGGGCGCGCTGCGGCACCGCTACAAGCTCTAGCGCGGCTCAGGGCTGTTCGATGCAGATTTGGCCCGAGGTACACTCGGTGATACGGGCGAGCGTATCGAACGGGTTGGAACAGGCTTCGCCCCGGACTTGCTTCATACACTCGCTCAGTTGCTGCTGATTGATTCCGCCTGGGCACTGGCGGGCGTTCAGGTCGTCCTTCCAGTCGCTTTGGATGCGGGCGAGGCAATCTTGCTCGGACGAGTAGGTTTGGTCCTTGCCGATATTGCCGCATTGCTCCTCACGCTCGCAGCGAGCGCTGGCAATTTGTTCGGCCGCCGAGCGCGTACGCGAGGCTGGAGTCAGGCCGGCGGCCGGCGCGGTCTCAGCGTTGGCCTGGTTGGGCAAGCGCTCCGAAGTCTTGTTACAGCCGACGAGCGAAAGCCACGCGGCTCCCAGGACGTAAAGACCTAGTTTGGAGGTATTCATGCGAGTTCGCGATTGCATCGCGCGTGCCGACCGCCGAACTGGCGTGGATCGCCACCTTTCCTGTCAGCCATGGCCGGCAAATAAGTCTCGCTGGGACCTTTGTGCCGTAGCCCGGTGATAATCGGCTGGGGCCTGTGCTAAGACCCGGCCCGCCGTGTTCGAGGCATTAGCAAAAGGATTTCGCGAGGCCCAAAATCGTCTCGCTGGGCTCACCGAGCTGAACGAGAAGAACATCGACGTCGCGCTCAAAGAAGTGCGCGTGTCGCTGCTCGAGGCCGACGTCGAGCTGGGCGTCGTCAAGCGCTTCCTCGAGGCGGTCAAAGAGAAGTCGCTCGGCACCACCGTCACGACGCGCGTCAAGCACGCAGGCGAGACGCTCAAGGTCAGCGCGGGCGAACAGTTCGTCAAAATTTGCCACGACGAGCTCGTGAGCATGATGCATCACGACGGCGAGCCGCTGACGTTCGCGGACAGCGGCGTGACCGGCATCATGATGGTCGGCCTGCAGGGCTCCGGCAAAACGACCACCGCCGCCAAGCTGGCGCGCTGGCTGAAGAAGCAAGGCAAGTCTCCGCTGCTCGTCGCCGCCGACATGCAACGCCCCGCCGCCGTCGATCAGTTGATGGTGCTCGGCAAGCAGATCGACGTGCCGGTCTTCAACGTCGCTGGCGCAGCGCCGCTCGCCATTTGCGAAGCCGCCGCCGAAGAAGCCAAGAAGCTCAAGGCTGACGTCATCATCTACGACACCGCCGGTCGCCTGGCGATCGACGAAGTGTTGATGGAAGAGCTGGGGGCCATCAAAGCGTCCGTCAGCCCCTTCAACATCCTGCTCGTCATCGACTCGATGATCGGCCAGGACGCGGTAAAAACCGCTAAATCTTTCAACGAGCGCTTGGGCATCAGCGGCACCGTGCTGACCAAGCTCGACGGCGACGCGCGGGGCGGCGCAGCGCTTTCGGTCAAGGAAGTGACCGGCGCGCCCATCGTGTTCGTCGGCATGGGCGAAACGACGGACAAGCTAGAGCCGTTCCGCGCCGAGGGCATGGCCTCGCGCGTGCTCGGCATGGGCGACGTCGTCGGCTTGATTCAAGACTTCGAGGAAGTCGTCGATCAGAAGCAGGCGGAAAAAGACGCCATGCGGATGATGCAGGGCGAGTTCACGCTCGACGACTTCCTGAATCAAATCCGCATGATTCAGAAGATGGGCTCCGTGCGTGATCTCATCGACAAGATCCCGGGCCTGTCCAGCATGTTGCCGCCCGGCGCTGCCGCACAGGTGAACGACAGCGAGCTGACCGACGCCGAGACGATCATTTTATCGATGACCAAGTTCGAGCGGCAAGATCCGCAGAGCTTGATCCGCGAGCCATCGCGCGTGAAGCGCATCGCCGTCGGCTCGGGCCGCACCGAGCAGTCGGTGGGCGAGCTGGTGCAGAAGTTCCTCTACATGCGCCAAATGATGGGCAGCATGGGCGGAATGGGCGGCGGTGGCGGCGGCGGCATGTTCGGCGGGCTGCCGGGCATGGGCGGCATGGCCCGCAATATGCGGCGCGCCATGAAGAGCGGCAAAATGCCCGAAGGTTTCCCGCAGATGCCCGGCGGCATGCCTGGCTTCCCCGGCATGGGTATGCCTGGCATGGGCATACCTGGCATGGGTATGCCCGCCATGGTGGGTGGCCCGCGCACGCCAACCATGAAGGCGCTCAGCGCCAGCGAGCGCAACGCCAAGAAGAATCAGCGCAAGCGCGAGCGTGACGCGCGCAAGAAGGGAAAGAAGAAGTAATGCGAACGCGAGCTCTCAAGCCATGGCTGGTGGCACTTTGCCTTGCCGCCGGTTGCGCTCAAGCACCGGCACCAGAGGGCGAGGCCGAGAAGCCCGAGCTGACGCCGCAGCTGAAGAGCCTGGTGCTGGACGAGCTGCCCACCGACATTCCCCACCCGCTCTTCATCGATTTCAACGGCCGCGCCGAGCTGCTCGGTTACGCGCTCGAGCCGGAGGGCAAGGCGGCCCCGGGCAGCCAGCTCTCGCTCAAGCTCTACTGGCGCTCGACCGGCAAGCTCGAACAGGGTTACGTGCCGTACACCGAGCTCGTGGTGCCGGACGGTTCGCGCGTCGAGGTCGACGGCACCGGCCCAGTGCGCAAGGGCGAGCTAGTTCCCAGCAATTGGGAGTCCGGTAAGGTTTATGTCGACGAGCTTTCGATCACCGTCCCGAAGGAGCTCGAGGCCGCCCGCTTCTCGATCGTCGTGGGCTTGAAGACCGAGCCCGTTGCGCCCGAAGAGCCCGCCGCGGAAGCGCCGCCCGCGGATGACAAAAAATCCTCCAAAAAGGCCGAAAAGGCCAGCCCAGCCAGCTTCGGTGCCGTTTATTTGAGCGTGCTTAGCGGCCTCGCTGACAGCAAGCACGGCGCGGTCGTGGCTTCGCTCGAAACGGGCTACCAGCGGCCGAAGGTGGCGAAGGACGACAAGCGCCCCGTGGGTGCGCTCAAGCGCGCGCCTGGCAAGCCGGCATCGGCCAAGCCTGCCCGTCCCGTCAAGCCTACCCCGTAGTCGAGGGCTGTTGCGCTCGTCGCGTCTTGCTGTGCTGACAAGGGCACGTTTCGGCGTACTTTTGTGCGTGCTGCTCGCGCACAGCGCTTGCGCTAAGCAGGCTCCTCCGCTGCCAGCGGGTCTCGAGCTTGCGGCCGCGCCGCACGACCTACCAATCAAGCTCGGGCTCGAGTTCGGCGACGCGGTCGAGCTGCTGGGCGCGAAGGTGACGCCGACCCAGGGCTTGAAGCCAGGCAGCCGCGTCGAGCTTACGTTGTTTTGGCGCGCCAAGGCGCGGGTGCCGCGCGGCTTCGTGCTCTTCACGCACGTGCTCGACGAAGCCGGTGAGCGCATCTTGAACTTGGATGGCACGGGCACGCTGCGCAAAGCTCGCAACGGCGAGCTGCTGTTTCCGCCCAGCTCCTGGGAAGTGGGCAAGGTGTACGTCGATCACGTCGCGTTCTGGGTGCCGGCCAGCGTGCGCACGGACTCGATTAGCCTGGTTTGCGGGCTGTTCAAGGGTGACGAGCGCCTGGCGCTGACGCGGGGCGCAGCGACTGGCGAGCGCGCGCGGGTCGTGCGCTTGGCGGTGCAGCGGCCGCTCGCGCCGACGTCCGGCATCCTGCCCATGATTTGGATCCCACGCAGGCAGCCCGCGGCACCTATCGTGATTGACGGCAAGCTCGACGAGCCGAGCTGGGCTCGCGCTGCCACTACGGGCTCGCTCGTCAACGTTGCCACGGGTGAAGCAGCCAACCCCAGCGACGTGAGCGGTAACGTCAAGCTGCTCTACGACGAACAGGCGCTGTACGTCGGCTTCGAAGTGTTCGACGACGACCTGCGCGGCGGCTTCGACCCCACCCAGCCGGATCCGCAGCTATGGCTGAAGGACACCGTCGAGCTGATGATCGATCCGGACGGGGACGGCGACAACCGCGACTACTACGAGATCCAAGTCGGCCCGCAGAACCTGGTCTTCGACTCGTTCTTCGACGCCTACAACTCGCCGAAGGTCGAGCCGGGCGGGCCGTTTGGACACCAAGAGTGGTCGGCCAACTTGCAAAGCGCGGTCGAGCTACACGGTAGCTTGGACGACACGCGTGAAGACGACGGCTATGTGGTGGAGCTGGCCATTCCGTGGGCGTCGTTCGCGAAGGCTCGGCACGTGCCGCCGCGCGCCAATGACGTGTGGCGCATGAACTTTTACGCCATGCAAAACAACGGCGGCGCCGCTTGGTCGCCCATTTTGGGGCAAGGCAACTTTCACAAGGCGTCACGCTTCGGCCGCGTGCGCTTCGTCGGACCAACCGCGACGCAACAATCAGCATCGGGCAAGACGAAGCCGGCGCGTTAGCAGGGCTTCTCTCGCGCGTTAGCAGGGCTTCTCCCGCGCGTTAGCAGGGCTTGCCCGCGTTGGCAGGGCTTGCCCGCGCAACTCCGTCCTTACACTCGGCACCACTCGCTGGGAGCCCGTTCCGCGAGGCGCATATTGCTCAATATCAGATGATATCCGGTCCCTCACGCCCCCCAGCGCCCCGACCACCACGGGGAGAGCCGTCGATGTCGGCAGGCACAGGGGAATGCACCGTATGCCCTCGCTACGGCGCTGATCATTCATCCATCTGGCTGCCAAATCGCAGCTCGAATCGCAGAAGCTTACGTACCGCATGCGCCGCCGCGGACGCGGACGCGCCGCGCGCAACCCGCGACCCGCCCGCGCAAAAACGCCGAGCGCTGCACGCCCGCGCCAACGGAATTGCCGATTACCGCTACAAAAGCTTCTGCAAACAGGCCGCATTTCGGCAGCCCCCTGTGACCGATCTAAAACGCTACCTGGCTTCCAGGTTGCACCCAGTTCGACGTCTATCAGGACCGTATTGTCTAATATTGCCCAAGGTCCAGATCGCGAACACGGCGCAGGACGCGACGGACGGCGGCAGCCACGGGCTTGGCGCTCGTCCACCAGCTCGGCGCGCTCATGCGACGGAGGCGGCTGATCGACGTGAGCGTGGCCCGTGACCCGCGCATGCTGAGCGCTGCCGCACGAGCGCGTGGGACCATGCCGAGCTTGTCGGCTACTGCGGCTCTTCGTCGGAAGGTACGTTGGAGCCCTTGACCTCCAGCACCAACGCGTAAACTTCGCGGCGCGAGCGCCCGCTGATTTCAGCCAAATGATTGGCGATTGCCTTGACCGACGCGCCGCCTTCCAAAAGCGCGCGCGCCCGCCGCCGCAAGTCTTCGTCGCTCGAGCCTGGCACCGGTAGCGCCGCGGCTTCGCCCAACACGACCACGATTTCTCCCAGCCAGTCGCGCACATTTTCGGCGAGCTGTTGCAGGGTGCCGCGTAGCACCTCCTCGTGCAGCTTGGTCAGCTCGCGGCACACCGCAGCTTCGCGCGTCGGGCAATGCGCTGCCAAATCCACGAGCGTTTCTTGCATGCGATGCGGCGCCTCGAACAGCACGACCGGCCAGGTCTCGTGTTTGATACGCTCCAGCAGCTCTTTGCGCCCGCTGCCTTGTCGCGGCAAAAACCCGAAGAACACGAACGGGCCCGCCACCAGGCCCGACAGGGCTACCGCGGTGGTGACCGCGCTGGCGCCCGGCAACGAGCTAATGGGCACGCCGGCGGACACCGCCGCTAGCACCAGCGCGCGCCCGGGGTCGCTGACGCCCGGCGTGCCGGCGTCGGTCGCGAACGCGACGGCTTGCCCTTCCTTGAGCAGCGCCACGATGCGGGCCACGGCGCGCTCGGAGGCGTTGGCGTCTAGCGTGTGCAGCTCCTTGCCCGTGATGCCGAAGTGCGAGAGCAAGCCGCGCGTGCGCCGCGTGTCCTCGGCGGCAATGTGCGTCACGCTGCGCAAAACCGACAGCGCTCGCTCGGTCATGTCGCCTAAATTACCGATCGGCGTCGCGACCAGGTGCAGGGTACCGAACGCCGTATTTACGGACATTTACGTGGCTCAGTTCAGCTCGACGGCGTCGCCCAGCGTTTCCTTCAAGTAGTCGCGCAGCTTACCTGTCAGGCGCGCCTCGAGCTGGCGCACGCGCTCGCGCGAGACCCCGAACTCATCGCCTAGCTCCTGCAGCGTGAGCGGCTCATCGGCGACCACCCGCTTATCGAAGATGATGATGTCCTTGCCCGAAAGCGTTTCGCGGAACTCGCTCAGCCGCCCCTGCAGCAGCTCCGACAGCTCCGCGCCCTCGGCCAGCTGGTCCGGCGTGCTGCCGGGTGACGGCATCAGCTCCACGCGCGAGACGCTGCGGCCGTCACTCTCACCCACGCTCGCGTCGAGCGATGCGTCCGAGCGCGCCAGGCGCTTGTCCATCTCGGCCACCTCGGACTCGGCCACGTTTAGCCGCTTGGCAATTTCAGCGTCGCTGGGCTCGACGCCGAGCGCGCTGAGGCGTGCCTTTTCTTTGCTGAGATTGAAGAAAAGCTTTCGCTGCGCTTGGGTCGTACCAAGCTTCACCAAACGCCAGTTGTTCAGGATGAAGCGCAGCATGTACGCGCGAATCCACCACGCGGCGTAGCTCGACAGCTTCACACCGCGGTACGGGTCGTACTTCTTCACCGCCTGCATCAAGCCGATGTTGCCCTCCTGAATGAGGTCCATCATGTTGCGGTAGGCGCGGCGGTACTCGTACGCTATCTTGACGACGAGTCGCAGGTTAGCTGTGACCAGCCGCGCGGCAGCGGCCATATCTTCTGGGTTCTTCTGGTAGTTCACCGCCAGGCGGTGCTCTTCGTCCGGACTCAGCAGGGGGTGGCGCTGGACCTCCCGCATGTACGCCGACAGCGGATCGAACCGCCCAAGGCCCCCGCCGCTGCGCTCAATGGCCGTCGTCGACTCGTCCTCGTCGCCGCCCGACTCGTCCTCGGTCGCCCCGGACCCTGCCAGGTCGGGGTCTTCGTCGTCGGTGGGACCGGGCGACGAATCGAGCACCTCGGCGTCGTAGCCTTCGGCGTCTGGCGACGGGCCCTCACCGTCGACATCCTCGGCATCCTCGGCGGATTCTTCGTCCGAGGCCGCTGCGGCTTCGTCAGGCTCAGGCGCGCGGCTCGCGGCGTCTGGCGATTTCTTCACTCTCTTCGGGGCCTTGGCAGCGGCCGGCTTCGGATTCTTGGTGGCGGTCACGGGCAGGCTCGAGGTCGGAGGCGGGCTTGGAAACCGCCCAAAACGAGGAGGGGAGCCTGGGCTCCGTGCGCGGGGACGTCAAGCGCGGCAGCGCCTTGGGCGGCTTGTGCCGCGCAGCGTCAGCTTGGCCACTCTCTGTTCCGGGGCGGGCCTCCGGGGCGAGCCCGCATTCCTTCAGGAGCGCTCGCGGACCTGGCCATCTCTCATGCCTAGGAGCAAAAGCGGGCAGCCCGGCATCGACGCTTTCACCGAAGCCCCAGATTCGGTATGTGAAGGGGTCCCAAGCATGCCGCGAAATCCGGACCCCGAGGCGCCCCTCGAGCACGAGGTCGCGCCGGAGAGTGATCCGCGCTCGTCCAAGCGCTGGTCGTCTGCGGAGCGTATGGCGTCGCTCGGTCGTTTGGCTGCGGGCGTCGCGCACGAAATCAACAACCCGCTCGCTTACGTGCTCGGCAGCATCGAGCTCTTGGAGCGTGGCCTCGCGGAAATTGGCGCGCTCCACCCCCAGGCCGCGCGCACCGGTGAAATCATCAGCGACGCTCAGTCCGCCCTCTCCAACGCCAAGGACGGCGTGGAGCGCATCCGCGGCATCGTCAAAGACCTCACCACGTTCTCGCGCGCCGTTCCTGATTCCCGGCGTCCGGTCGACGTCGAAGCGGTGCTCGAATCGACGTTGAACCTGGCGTGGAACGAGCTGCGTCATCGCGTGCGCGTCGTCAAAGACTTCGCGGGCGTGCCGGAGCTCTTGGGCGACGAGGGCCGCTTGGCTCAGGTCTTTCTGAACCTGCTCCTCAACGCGAGTCAGGCCATTCCGGACGGCCGGCAAGGCTTACTTCGAATTTCCACTGCTAGTGAAGGCACTCGGGTTTCGGTCTGCGTGGAGGACGACGGCGTCGGAATCGCCGCCCAGGATTTGCCGTACGTCTTCGAGCCGTTCTTTGCGCCGCAGACGGACTGGGGCCAGGGGCCCCACGCCCAGCGCGACACAGCCGCGGGCCTGGGGCTGGCCATCTGCAGGAATGTGGTGACGGCACTCGGCGGGACCATTACTGTAGCCAGTGCGCCCGGTGCAGGGACCCGGTTTACGGTTACCCTGCAGGCGGCTGAAGCTCCAGAGGCTTCAGCCGAAGGGAATCGGGCCAGAAACCGGGAACGTGTGAATAGCCGCGCTCGCATTCTCATCATCGATGACGAACCCCTACTGGGGCAAACGCTGCGCTTTGCCTTCCAGGACAAGCACGACGTAGAGGTCGCCTCCAGCGGCCGCCAAGCGCTCGAACGGCTCGGAACCGACGCAGACTACGATCTCGTGCTCTGCGACCTAATGATGCCAGACGTCAGCGGGGAGCAGGTGTACCGCGCCGTCAGTGAGCGAACCCCAGGCCTCTTGCCGCGCTTCGTCTTCATGACGGGCGGCGCCTTCACCGAGCGCGCACAGGAGTTCCTTGCGCAGTTCCCTGGCCGTCAGCTCGAGAAGCCTTTCAATATCGACGAGGTCGACTTGCTCTTGTCGGAGCTGTCGGCCGCGGGCGCTGCCTGAAGCGCGGCCGCGCGCTGCTCCCGGCGTTCACGCCGCACCGATAGCCACACGGCTCCACCCAGCGTCGAGCAAATCACGCCCAGCGACACCAGCGTCGGAATGTGGAGGACGCCGGTCAGCAGCATCTTCACGCCCACGAAGCCGAGCACGATGGCCAGCGCCGGCTTCAGGTAGTGGAAGCGCTGCACGAAGTCCGCCAGCACGAAGTACAGCGAGCGCAGGCCCATGATGGCGAACACGTTCGAGGTGAAGACGATGAACGGATCGCGCGTGACCGCGAACACGGCGGGGATTGAGTCGACCGCGAAAATGACGTCGGTGAGCTCGACCAACACCAGCACGATGAACAGCGGAGTGGCCAGGCGCCGCCCGTTTTTTACGGTAAAGAACCGTTCCCCGTCGAACTCGGGGCTGGTGGGAATGAAGCGCTGCAGGGTCTTGTAGGTGCGGCCTTCGAGCGGCGATTTTTCTTCGTCGTCTTTTTGGCGTGCCAGTTTGATGGCGGTGAAGACCAAGAAGGCGCCGAACAGGTAGATGAGCCAGTGAAAGCGCGTTAGCAGAGCGCTGCCGGCCGCGATGAACAGCGCGCGCATTACTAGCGCGCCCAGCACGCCCCAAAACAGCACGCGGTGCTGCGAGCGCGGGGGCACCTTGAAGGCGGTGAACAACACGACGAACACGAATAGGTTGTCGACCGACAACGCCTTCTCGATCACGTAGCCCGCCGCGAACTCCAGCGCGCGCTCATGACCGAACATGAAGTGCACGAGCACACCGAAGCACGCTGCCAACGCTATCCAGACCAAGCTCCAGGTCAGCGCCTCTTTCACCTTGATGGTGTGAGGAGAGCGATGGAACACGCCCAGGTCGAGCGCCAGCATGGCTAGTACGAAGACTACAAAGCCTATCCAGTGAATGGGAGCGCCGACCGAGTTCACGTGAGCCTCCTGGGCCCGAACAAAACCAGGGCCGGTACCGTAGGCGGCACACTGGTCAGGTTCCTCACTTCGTTCCAATAGATAGATGGGATGCGAAGCATCGGTTATTCCTATGCAGGCCTTGACGCAAAGCGAGGCAAAGCGCCATGCTTTGCAGGTGGAATGGCTCAATTATCACCACCTTTTGTACTTCTGGACCGCTGCGCGCGAAGGCGGCGTGACTCGCGCTGCCAAGAAGTTGCGACTCGCTCAGCCCACCGTCAGTGAGCAGATCAAGCGCTTGGAAGAGCTGCTCGGCAACCCGTTGTTCGAGCGCAAAGGGCGCTCGCTGGTGCTGACCGAGTTCGGACGCACCATCTTCGGCTACGCCGACGAAATCTTCTCACTCGGGCGCGAGCTGATGGACGCGGCAAAGACGCAAGGGGCAGGGCGCCCACGGCGGCTGGTGGTTGGCGTTGCCGACGTTTTGCCGAAGCTCATCGTGTATCGGCTGCTCGAGCCCGCGTTGCGTTTGGGTATCGAGCTCGTGTGTCGTGAAGATTACATCGACCAACTCTTGGCGGGCTTGTCGATTCACGAAGTCGACCTGGTGCTGAGCGACTCGCCCGTCAGCACGAACGTGAGCGTGCGCGCCTTCAACCACTTGCTCGGCGAAAGCTCAATCAGCTTCTTCGGGGTGAAGGAAGAGGCGGCGCGGCTGAAGCGCACCTTTCCGGCGTCGCTCGACGGGCAGCGCTTTCTGTTCCCAGAGGCCCAAACGGTGTTGCGTCGCTCGCTCGATCAATACTTCGAGGACAACGGCATTCACCCCGTGTTCGCGGCCGAGTTCGCCGACAGCGCGCTCGCCATGTCGTTCGGGCAAGCCGGTGCCGGCATTTTCGCGGGCCCCACGGTGATCGAGCGCGAGATCAAGAAGCAGTACGGTGTGGCCGTGATTGGCCGCGCGCGACAGCTTCGCGAGCGCTACTACGCTATCAGCGGCGAGCGGCGCCTGGCGCACCCCGGCGTGCTCGCCATCTCGCAGGCGGCGCGGCGCTTGCTCAGTGCTTGAGCGTGACTTTTTGGCCGGCGGTCGGAATCTCGTTCAACAGCACGGAGACGTCGAACTTGGCGTGCTCCAGCACTCGGCTGGAGGCCGCCAAGTCGAAGGCCAGGCCCCATTCGATGCCGTCGGCCACTGAGACGAAGAAGGTGCTCGACTCTTTGCAGCCTTTGGCGAAGCGCTCGATGGTGTCGCCCGTCATCGACAGGTCGGGGCCCGCCATGCCTTTGGTGCGCTTGCCAGCCGTGCCGCCCGATAGTTTCCAGACCGCCGTGCCGTAGTCGGGCATCACCATGCCGACCACGCTGCACGGTGGTGCCTGCACCTTGGCTTCGGGAATGAAGCGCTGGTCTTGGCTGAACTCTTTGCGAGTGTCGGTGCGAATCGTGATCTTGCTGGGCCCCACTTTGCCCAGCTCGTCCAGGTAGGTAGCGACCCACCTCACCTTGACCTTGCGGTCGATGATCACGACCACGTCCTTGCCTTCGATCCAGCGCTTGGCGTCAACCAGCAGCGTGGTCAGCTGGGCTTTGCCTTCGGGGTGCTGCAGCAGCGCGCGCTCGAAGCCCACCTTGGGGCTGACCGTGTCGATCTCGAGAATGGGCGCGACGTCGGGCTTTGGAATAGCTTTGGCCGCTACCGCCGGAATCGGCGCGTCCTTCGGTAGCGCGACCTTCGGGGGGTCTTCGCAAGCTAGGGCCGCGAAGGCAATGCACGCCAGCGCTAGCGCAATTGGTCGCACAGGGGCTCGTTGATCGAGAGTCGGATGGTGGACGCGCATTTACCTACCGTTTCAGCGGATGCCACCACGCAGAAGTGCGATTGGCAATCATCGTCGCTCGTGCAGTCGGCGCTGAGCTCTGCCCGCACCGCACACGCGCCCGTGGGCGGCTCGACCGTGTCGTCGACTACGCAGTGATCTTCGGGTTTACACTGAAAGTCGGCGCTGCAGGCGCCGCTGGTTTTCCTGTAAGCCACGCAATTTTCACCGTTGCAGAAGTTGCCTTCGTCGCACACTTGCGTGGGGCCGTCGCAGGCTTGCCCCGGACCGACCTCTTCTGGCTTGCCGCAGGTGCCCTTGCTGGCACCCAGCTTCAGGATGCAACTGAAGCCACCGGCGTTGTTGCATTCGTCGTTCTTCGAGCAGCTCTCGCCGTCCGCGCTGATGCCCTTGGACAACTTGTCGCAAGGGGCGCCGAGCTTGATCACGACTTGGAGCTCGTCGGCCGTCAGATCGCCGTCCTTGTAGGCGGCCTTGACCGCGCTCAGGCACTCGCCAGCGTGCTTGGACGCGTAGTTCTCGGGCACGATACCTAGGCAAAAATCGCTCTGCGTGCTCTCGCAGCCGGCCACGGCGGGCGTATTGCAGGCTTCGAGCACCTTGGGCTGGCAGGCGTTGTTTGCCCAGGCTTCGCAGAAGCCAGTCCGCTTGGCCAGCGGGTCCGGCGGGGCGTCTTCCTCGAATTTGCAGCCGAACGGCAGGGTAAAAGCCAGCAAGACCACGGCAAGAAGCGATTTCTTCATAAGTGGTTGGACGATACACCGCGCAAACCGGTTTGGTCACTTTCGCGGCCAGGGGTAGGCTGCCGGCCGTGCTTGCAAAGGCTGCGCTCGTGGTGCCTCGCTTCTCGCGACGTCCCTCGGCGCCACCAGTTCGGATTCCGTCACCGCTGCAAGCGCTGCTGCTGTGGCTGTTCGCGATGGCGCTCGTCCTCGCGGCCAACATCGCTGTGAGCGCGGTGGCGGCGGGCGTGGCCATCGGCACGGGGCTGCCCATCGAGCGCGCGGTAGCCTTGGTGTTCTCCGACGCCGGGACGTCGCCGCTCGCGAGCCCCACCTGGATTGCGATTTCGGTGCTGGCGAGCGAGGCCGTCCTGGCGACGTTGGTGTGGCGATTTTTGCGACGCCACCGGCTATTTTTGCACGAGGTGGCGCCGCTCGGCGTGCCTTCGTTGCGCGACTTGGTGGGGGCGCTGTTGTGCGTCTTTGGCTTGTCGCCGCTGGCGGGGCTCGTGGCGGAGCTCGTGCGCCGCGCGGTTCCTCGCGACTTGAACGCCGAGACGATGGTCGTGGGGCTCACCAAAGGCGTTACCGCTACCGAATTGGTGGGCGTCGTGCTGGCTGCCGCCATCGTCCCCGCCATCGTCGAAGAGCTGCTTTTTCGTGGCGTTTTGACGCGCGCATTTTTGGGTCGCTCGAATCTGCTGGCGCTCGTCGTGCCGAGCGCCATGTTTGGCATCTTCCACGTCGAGCCAACGCAGGCTGCCGGCACGTTCGTGCTCGGGGTCGGCTTCGGCCTCGCTCGCCTGTACACGGACAGCGTGCTCACCAGCATCTTGTGCCATTTGGCCTACGGCTCCTACGTGCTCATCGACGTCTACGCGGGCGGCGAGGTAGGCAGCACGGAGTTGCACTTTGGGCGCGTTGGTCTGGGCTTGGGGCTGAGCGCGCTCGGGTTTGGCTTGATGGTGTTGATGCCGGGGGAGCGGCGTCGGTGAAGCGTCGCGAGCTGCTCCAAGCAGGCGCTACGCTGGCAGTCGCTTTACGCGGCGCGCCCGCTGTGGCCAAAGTTCCGGAATCTGCGGAGCTTTCGCGCGTCGAGCTGGCGCTTTCTGGAGACAAGGCCTTCGGGCGCGCGCTGCTGTTCGTGCCGCGCGTGCTTCCGCCCCAGCCCGAGCTGCTGGTGCTCTTGCATGGCTTGGGCGAAACCACCGAGCAAGGCATCGGCTCACGCGCGTTCGCGGAGCGCTACGGCCTCTTGACGTCGGTGGCGCGCTTGACGCATCCGCCGCTGGCGCTGCAGGACGCGCAGCACGATTATTTCGGCGTCGGGCGGCTTGCTGAGCTCAATGCGCGGCTCGCTCAGCAGCCGTTTCGCTGTCCAATCCTGCTCTGCCCATTCACGCCCAACACCTACCGGGCCCGCGGCGACGAGCTACTGGTTCGTTTCGCCAGCTTCGTCACGGGTCCGCTGAAGACCGAGGTCGAGCAACGCACGGGCGCAGTCTTTCCCGCGGCGCGCTGCATGGTTTCCGGCGTTTCGCTGGGCGGCTACCTGGCGACCGAGCTGTTCTTGCGTAACCCCGAGGTGTTCGGCGCTCTGGGCACCGCGCAGGGCGCGTTCGGACCGCAGCAGGCGGCTCGCTACGCGCTCGGCGTCGAACAAGCTACCGCGCGCGTCGGCCGGCGTCGCATCGAAATTCTGACGTCTTCGTTCGACCCGTATCGGCGACCAAATGAGCTATTTCACAAGCATCTGCAACAACGCAAACAAGCCAGCAGCCTGCGCGTGTCGCCCGGGCCACACGATCAACGTTGGCTGAAAGAGTCGGGTGTGATCGAGATGCTGCTGAGCGCGGACGATGTGTTCGCCGAGTCGCGCGCAGGGGCTCCGTGATTCGCGCGCTCACCCGCAAGATGTTGGGCTCGGCGGCGGCCGCGGTAGACCTGGTTGCGACGGCAGCCGTTGCGGCGCACGCGCAGCGCAGCGGGCAAGCTCGCCCGCGCCCTCACGCCGACCGCGTGCGCGCCCTAGAGCGACTGGACGCGCGCTTTCGCGACGCCAGCCTTGACGGCTTCTGTGCCGAGCCAACGCCAATTCTTCCCGGGGAACGGCTCGTGCGCAAGCGCCGCAGCGGGGGCACGGTGACGGACTTGTCCTGGCAGAGCCGCTTCGTTGCTCTCGATGCCGAAGTGACACCGCGTTACGGTTCGGCGGCCGAGAACACGCTGGCCGTGGCGCGGCGCTTTCAGCGGGGTCCGGGGCGGCCGGCGGCGATCATGATCCACGGCTACATGGCAGGGCCGTTCGCGTTCGAAGAGCGAATCTGGCCGCTAGCCGAGCTCGACCGCGCCGGCTTCGACGTCGTGCTGTTCACGTTGCCGTTCCACGGCTTACGTGCGCGAGCAGGCTACGGGCCAGTACCAGAGTTTCCGGGCGAAGATCCGCGGCTCAACGTCGAGGGCTTTCGCCAAGCCCTGTTCGACTTGCAGAATTTGGTCAGCTGGCTCTTGGCCGGGGGACATCCGCGCGTCGGCGTCATCGGCATGAGCCTGGGCGGCTACACGGCAGCGCTTTTGGCCACCGTCGAGCCGCGTCTGGACTTCGTGGTGCCGGTCATCCCGCTGTCTTCATTGGCCGATTTCGCACGCGAGCAAGGGTCGCTGAGCTCGGTCGCGGAGGAAGCGTCGGCCCAGCATGCGCTGCTCGAAAGCATCTACCGCCGCGTCAGCCCCGTCGCCCGTCCGTCATTGGTTCCGCCCGAACGCTGCCTCGTCATCGCGGCCAAAGCCGACCGCGTCACGCCCGCCGCGCACGCCCGCCGCCTCTCTGTTCACCTACGCGCCCCGCTGCACTCTTTCTACGGCAGCCACCTGCTGCAGCTTGGCCGCGCCGAAGCCTTCGCACGCGTCATCGACTTGATGTCTACGCCCCGCTAGCGGTCGGCGGCCGTCGCGCCCCACACCGGGACTGTGGTAGCTTCGGACGCCATGCTTGGACGCCGGTGGCTGATTGCGCAACTCGACGCGATGCACCGGAGTCGGGGCGGGGACTGGTACTACCGCACGTTCGCGCCGGGGCGGGCGCTGGCCGAATTGGACGGGGTGCACGTGGTCAACGTCGACCAGGCGCACCGCAAGCTGCCACAGCTGCTGCAGCAAGCCGACGTGCTGGTGCTCAACGGCGTGTGCAGCGTCGATTTGCTACCGGTCATCCAACAGCGGAAGCAGTCGCGGCGCCTGACGGTGTTCGAAATCAACGACGACGTACACGAGATTCAAGCGTCGAACCCGCTGGCGGCGTTCTTTGCGCAGTCCGAAAATTTGCGGCTGTTTCGGCGACTGGCGCTGAGCGCCGACGCCGTGCAGTACAGCGTGCCGGAGCTGAAGCGCTTGTTCGGCTGGCTCAACCCGCGCGGCCGCGTGTTCTTGAACCAAGTAGTGGCGCCGCCGCCGCTCCGACAGTCAGCGCCCGGCGCAGTCAGCATAGGTTGGGGTGGTTCTTCGGGTCACCTCGAGGACATGGCCGAGGTAGCGCCGTCGCTGAGCGCCTTCGTACTAGCCCAGCCGAACGTCACGCTGCGCCTGATGTGCTCGGACAAGATATGGGACTTGTTCGACGCCCTGCCGGCCGAGCGCAAGCATCGCACGCCCGTCGGTTCGATTAACGACTACTACGCGTTCGTTTCGCAGCTCGACATCGGCATTGCGCCGAATCGCGACGCTGGCTTCAACCGCGCGCGCTCCGACGTGAAGTTCTTGGAGTACGCGGGCTGGGGCGCGGTGCCGGTCGTGCAGCGCTTGGCGCCCTACGTGGGCAGCGTGCGGGAGGGCGAAAACGGTTTCCTGTTCGACTCTACTGACGGGCTGATCAGCCTGCTTTCGCGCTTGCTACCCGATATTGTCGAGCGCCGGCGGGTGCAGCGCCAGGCGCACGCCTACGTGCTCGCTGAGCGACTGCAAGGCCAGCACGCCGCCGAGCGCTTGGCGTTCTACGCAGAGCTGATGCCGGAGCCGGCGCCCGGAGCCGAGCCGGCACGGCTGTTCGCGGAGCTTGCCGCGTTGGAAGGCGCGGAGGTGTCCGATCGTCACGTCATGCTTGCCCACACCCGCTACGAGACGCTGTTGCACGATGGTCTGGTGCTGCTGCAAAGCGGCAAGGAACGCGAGCGCGGCGCGGCGCTGCTGCGTGAAGCCTCGCAGCTCGAGCCGACGCAGGCGCTGCCCGACCTGTTCCTCGGCGTTCAACTCGACGCCGAGGCAGAGCTGGGCTCGGCGCTGACCAAGAACCCGCGCTCAGCGCAAGCCGCGCTCGCGCTGGGCGCTCACTACCTGGAACGCGGGCAATACAAGCAGGCGCTCGAGCGCTTTTTGGGGGCCGCCGAGCTGACACCAGGCTACGAAATGCCCTTCGCGCACGCCGCTCGCGCCATGCAAAAGCTCGGCGCGCTGAAGGAAGCGGCCGAGTTCGAGCGGCTGGCGCAGACCATGGCGGGGAACGTGGCGCTGCCGGCAACTGTCGCTCGCTCGGCGCGCTAGTAGCCCTGAAAGTCGCGGCTGGCGGCCGAAGCGTCAGCCGTCCCGCTGCTAAGCGAATCAGCGCTCACGCATCACGTTTCGAAGAGCTTTTGCGCACGCACCACGTCTTCGGCCGTGTCGACGCTCGGCGCTGGCAGGTCAGGTACCACGGCCACCTGAACCTTCATGCCCAGCCAAACTGCGCGCAGCTGCTCTAAGTTCTCGGCCAACTCGAGCGGCGCGGGGCGGGTTTGGCTCAGCGTGAGCAGGGTGGACACCCGATAGGCGTACAGCCCCACATGTCTCAGGAACGTGTCGTCCGGCAGGGGCGCACTCGAGGTTTTGGCGCCTTCGCTGCCGAATTCGTCGCGCAGCCAAGGCATGGGAGCGCGACTGAAGTACAGCGCGCGGCTCGCCTGATCGACCACCACCTTGACCACGTTCGGGTCGAACAGCTCTTTCCGCCCGCGCAGCGGCGTCGCCAGGGTCGCCATGCTCGCTTCTGGGTCTCGCCGCAACGTATCGGCGACACGCCGCACCAGCTCCGATGGTAGCCCCGGCTCGTCACCCTGCAGGTTGACGACAATCAGGTCTGAATCCAGGCGCAAGCGCCGCGCCACCTCCGCCAAGCGGTCAGTCCCGGTCTCGTGCTCCCCCGAGGTGAGCATTGCTTCGCCACCAGCCGCGGTCACCGCGTCCACGATGCGCTGGTCGTCCGTCGCAACCATCGCGAACGCCGCGCCAGCCTGCGCCGCCACCTCCATCACCCGCACCACCATCGGCTTACCGCCCAGGTCAATGAGCGGCTTGCCCGGCAGGCGTGTCGACGCAAAGCGCGCCGGAATAATCACGCCGAATTCTGCAGGTTCCCCGGGCTCGCTCATAGCATCGCTATTACCACCGCCGCGGAACGAGTCGCTTACGGATTCAGCGAACGGCGTGGCGAGCCTGCTTCAAAAGGCCCAAGTGTCTTGACCCGACGCCGGGGCCTTCGCTAGTTTTCTCGGCAAATGAGCCCGCATCAGCCCGCCTTCTCGCAACGATCGGCAAGGGTGGGGGCAGTTCCCCGCTCCTGACCGGTTTCGGCCGCGGATTCTAACCGGCGTGTTCCAGCGCGCGCTGTGTTACGAATTTTCCATGGCTAGCAGGGGATTGATTGCCGCCACGTTGCCGCTCGTGTTCGCGTGCACGTCCGAAACGCCTCCGCCGCGCACCGCACAGTGCCCGCCAGGTGCAGTCGTAGGTGCGAACGCGCCGTCACCAAGCAGCGCGCCCGCTGCCACCGCGCCGCCACCCGCGTCCCCTACGGTCAATTCCGCGTCGGCCCCGCTGCTGCCGGTAGCGCCTGATGCAGACCCGCCGCAGCTAGGGAAAATTGGCGATCTGCCGCTGCAAAGCGGCGATGTCATCAAGGACTGTCAGGTCGAATACCGCACGCTGGGCGCGGCCAACGCCGACAAGTCCAACGTCGTGGTTTGGGCGACTTGGTTCAGCGGCATCACCAAGGACTTGCTTGCGCTGGCCGGACCCGGAAAATTGGTAGACAGCAGCCGCTACCAAATCGTGTTCGTGGGCGCGCTAGGCAACGGTGCGTCCTCGTCCCCCT
>JAYUYU010000836.1:0-8906 GCA_043752365.1 Myxococcales bacterium
CGCGTTGGTGACGCGCAGCTCGAGCAGCCAACGCAAGTCGTCGCGGCGATCGTGCCGGCGCAGGATGGCTTCGAGCTCCGTAGCGGCGTCGGCGTCGGCGGCGTCGCGCTCGAGCATTTGCTTGTAAACCTTGACCGCGTCATCCGTGCGCGAAAGCTCGTCGGAGTAGACGCGCGACAGCTTCAACTCCAGCATGCGTCGGGTCGAATCGCCGCTCAGTCTGGCACTCGCGTCCGAGCCGGCTTCGGTAGGTGTGGCCTCGGGCTTGCTCTTCCTGCTCTTTTTGCCCTTTTTCCCGGCGGGCGCAGCTTCGGCCTTGGCCGCGACCGCGGGCGGCGTCTCGGTGTTCTCGACGGCAAAGCTCGCCAGCCGAGCTTCGAGCACGTCGACGAATGCTTCCCATGCGCCAGCGGCTCGCGACGTGTCCTCGAGCAGCTCGAGCGACAGCGGGCTGTCGGGTGAAAGCTCATAGGCTTTGCGCGCGTAGCCGGCAGCAGCCTTGCGATCGCCCAAGCGCTTGCCCGAGACGTCCACCAATCGACCGAGCAGCTCGAGCTTCTCGGCCTCGGTATCGGCCTTTTCGAACAGAAGCTCGTACAGCGGCGTCAAACGCGCCCACTTTTCGTCCTTTTCGTACAGTGGCAAGAGCGCGCGGGCGGCCCGTGTGTCACCCGGATCAGCCGACAAAATGCGGTCGTAGGAGCGGAACGCACGCTCGGGCTGCTTCAGCTTCTCTTCGTACACGCGCGCCGCGCGGTACGAGAGCGCAATCTTGCTCTGATTGTCCTTCGCGCGGTCGGCAGCGTTCGACAGCACCTCCGACAGGCCGTCCCAATCGTTCTGACTACCGTACAGCTCTTCGAGCGCGTCGAAGTCACCGGTGCCCAAGTACGCTTCGCGCAACACGCGTAGCGCGCGTGAATGGCCCGGCGACAGCTCGAGCACGCGCCGCCAAGTCTTGACCGCCCGCGCGGCATCTTGGAGGTGCTCCGCGTAAACGGTGCCGAGCTTCTGTAGCGCGGCCAGCTTGCCGGAAGCGTCGGCCTCCAGCTCCACGCGGCGCTCGAGCGCCGCGGCCAACGTCGCAAAGTCGCGGCTGCGCTCGGACAGCTTCTCGAGGGAGTCGAGCACGTCGGCGCGCGTCGGATCGATCTCGAGCGTCTGCTGGTAGAGCTGAATGGCGTCGGCGGGGCGATTCAAGCGCTCGGCGGCCAGCGCGGCCATTTCACGCAAAAGCGGCAGCTGTTTGGAGCCGTCGGCCTGCTTCAGATCCGCGGCGTACAGCTCATAAAGCGGCGCCCAAGCGCGACGCTTGCGGTACAGCTCCTCGAGGCGCTCACGCGCTTCACGATCATCGGGCGCGACCTTCAGCAAGGCGGCATACGCTTCGGTCGCGTTTTGCGCGTTCGAGAATTGTTCGAGCCAACGGCGCGCAGCGGCGCGATACAGCTCTTTCTTCTCTTCGAGGTCCGGCGTTATCTCCGCCAGCTTCATCTGGTTGGTGATCAAATCACGGTGGCGACCCAGCTTGTCGTACAGCGCGACGAGCTCGCGCATCTCCACCACGTCTTGCTCGTCGAGCTTGTCGTCGAGCTGCACGATCTGCCCGAGCACCGACAGCAGGGCGGTGTCGCTCTTGACGTACTGGCGATAGACGGTCGCGACCTCGCGCAAGACGCTGATGCGCTCTTGGTATTTCTCGTTCGGCAGGCGCTCCAGCTCTTGGCGCAAGAGCTCGACGAGCGCGTTGTAGCCTTGCGTCTGCTTGTACAGGCGCTTCAGCGCCTCGCGCGCCTCGGCGTTGTCCGGATCTTGCCGCAGCACGCTCTTGTACTGCTCGACGGCCTTCTGCGCGTTCTCTTGGCCTTCGGCCATTTTGCCGAGCTGCGAGCTGAGCTGCGTGCGCTCTTTGCTGCCCTCGGGCAGCGCGCGCGCGGCGGCCTGCAAGATCTCCATCAAACGCGCGTCGTCGTTCAGGCTCGCGCAGTACTCGCGGAAGAACGAGAGCATGCCGGGGTTGGAAGGCTCGACCTTGCGAATGCGCTCGAACCACGGCTCGGCGTCCGTCGGCTTCTCAAGCTTCTTCCAATGCAGCATGGCGATTTGCAGCATGTCGCCGATGCGCTCGGCGTCACCGCCCGCCTTCGCCTTCACTTCACGCTCGTACAGCGTGACCAGATCTGCCCAACGCTCGGCGTTGGAGTACAAATCCGACAAGAATTCCTTGGCCTCGGCGTGATCGGGGCCGTCGCGCAGCACGTTGTTGTAGGCGCGTGCCGCTCGTTCCTTGTCGCCCAAGTCTTGCGCGTAGGTGCGCGCCAAGCGCACGCCCGCCGAAATACGTGATGGCGCGGTCTCGCCGCGATCAGCCAAACGTTCCAGCACGCCCGCCACGTCTTCGTGGCGACCCTTCTGGCTATAGAGGTGCTCCAGCAGGCGCCCGGCAGCTTCATTCGTCGGGTCGAGACGCACGGCTTGCTCCAGCCTGTCGACGGCGGCTTCGAAGGCGGCGTCGTCGGAGCCGAAGCGAACGTCCATCTCGGCCGCGCGCATCAGCATGGCGCTCTTGTAGGCTTCGTCGCTGGCGCCCTCGGCCTCGCTCACGTAGCTCGCGCGGAGCTCGGTGTAGCGCGCGCGGCGGCTCTCTTGCTCCTCCAGCTTTTGCGACGCTTCTTTGTCGTCGGGGCTCAGCTCCAACAGCCGCAAATAAGCAGCCGCAGCACCGTCCTCGTCGAACAGCTGCTCGGACAACAGCTTGGCCTGCTCGCGGACTAGGGCGGTCTCGCGCGGTGTACCCTCGGCGCCCGTGATAGCGAGCTCCACCAGCTTGGCCGCCGCGGTCCATTCGCCGCGCTCGGCGTGTCGCTCACGCGCGGAGTCGAGCAACCTCGCTAGCTCGTCCGACGAGAGGTCGCCGCTGCCTTGTTTGGCGGACGATTGCAGCGATTCCCAAGCTTCCTTCGAACCCGGTTCAGCCTGCAGTTTTCCAAGCGCGGTGCGGATCGTCTGAGAATCCATTTAGCTTTTCTTTTCCTCGTTCAGCCGAGCCCTCTTCGTAAGGGCGGGCTGCTGCCCAAAGCGCGGCGGTCGGCTTTTGGGGGAAGCCGACGTGACGACGTTTCGGAGCCAGATCGCATGTCAGTCGCTGGGGGTCCCTCCCTCGCGCACAGTGCGAGGGCCGCCGAGAGTACGCCGCGCAATCAGGCGTTACAAGCACTCGAAACCCCTCGGGTTTGCTCTCAAGGTGTCGGGGCAGTCCCGCTGCGCCCGGCGCCTGCCGGAGCGACTGACGAGCGTCGGTTCAAGGGTGAGCTGATGTGCGCCGAGCTAGCTCGCGACGCTGAGCACGGATGACACGCGGGTCGCCACCAAGCCGCTCCGCCTGCTCGAGCGCTTCGCGCGCGTCATCGAAACGTCCCAGCCCCATCAGTGCGAACGAACGGCCCAGCTGAGCGTCAGAAAGATTCGGCCGACGCTGCGCAATCGCCTCGTACTGCACGAGCGCCGCAGCCAGATCCCCGCGCGACAGGGCTAAGGTTGCCAAGCCCACCCGATTTTCGAGCGCCGTTGGGTCGGCCAGAAGGCCAGACCGATACGCTCGCTCAGCGTCTACCAGCTTGCCTCGTGACAGCTGAACGAGGCCCAGCGCATGCCATGCGGCCGGATCGCGTGGACCTCGACGTACGGCTTCGAGCAGGCGCGGCTCGGCCAGCTCTAGCTCGCCCCAACGAGCGGCCCGCAGGCCTCCCGTCAGCGGACCGAGGGGATCGCGAGGAGCCAGCGCGGCCGCCTGGTCGTACGCGGCCAGGGCTTCGTCGTAGCGATGTGCCATTTCGAGGGCATGCCCCAGCTCCACCAACGGCATGGGACTGTTTGGCCCCAGCTGTTTCGCTAGCAGCGCCACGTGCGTCTGTGCCCGACCCAGCTGTCCGCGTGACGCCTCGACCCGGATCAGCAGCCGACGCTCGGCCAAGGCCTGGGGATGCTTTGCTAGGTAGGAGAGGAGCAGCGCGCTTGCCTCGTCTGCGCGTCCCTTGTCCATCAACATGGTCGCGCGCGGCAACGGCGACGCCGCCGCCCCGGCGCACGCGCTCAGCAGGCCGCACAAACACAGCACCAACAGCGACCTCGCGAGCATCGGGCCGCCATGTTAGCACTGTGTTTCGTGATCGCGGGGCACGCCCGCAGCATGACCTTGCATCACATGAGCAGCGAACCGACCGCGATACAGAGCGTTGCCGTCGTCGGCGCCGGCCAGATGGGCGCCGGCATCGCGCAGGTCGCGGCGCAGGCGGGCTTCAGCGTCACGCTCTCCGATCAGGCCGAAACCCAAGCCGCCCAGGCGGTGACCAAGCTGGAAGGGCGCCTGCGTCGGCAAGAAGCCGAGGGCAAGCTTGCAGTCGGCGGCGCGAGCGAGCTCTTGGGCCGCATCCGCACCGGAGGCCCGCTGTTCGGCGTGGCCGAGGCGGACCTGATCATCGAAGCTGCGCCCGAGCAGCTGGAGTTAAAGACGGCGCTGTTCCGCAGCCTGAGCGCTCAGGCAAAGCCGGTCGCCATTCTGGCCTCCAACACCTCGAGCCTGTCGATCACGCGCCTGGCCCGCGAGACCACGCGGCCGGAGCTAGTCATCGGCATGCACTTCATGAACCCGGTGCCGGTGATGAAGTTGGTGGAGGTCGTGCGCGGTACGCTGACCTCCGAGGCGACGCTTGCGAGCGTGCTCACGCTGGCCAAGCTTTTCGGCAAACAAAGCATCATCAGCCAAGATCGCCCGGGGTTTCTCGTCAATCGCATCCTGATCCCGCTCCTGAACGAGGCGTGCTTCGCGCTCGAAGAGGGCGTCGGCACGAAGGAAGACATCGACCAAGGCGCGCGCCTCGGCCTCGGCCACCCGCTCGGGCCGCTCGAGCTGGCAGACTTGATCGGCCTGGACACCGTGCTGTCCATCGCCGAAATTTTGCACCGCGACTTCGGGGATCCGAAGTACCGACCCTGCTCCCTGCTGCGCAATTTGGTGCAGGCAGGCTTGCTCGGTCGGAAGACGGGCCGCGGATTCTACGTTTATGGACAAGATGGGAAGAAGAGCTGAGCCGTGGGCTGCGCTGGCGCTCGCCCTGGCGCTGCCTGGTGCGTTGCTCGGCTGCGAGGGTTGCCAGGAAGAGAAGCCGTACACTCCGTTCGGCGTGACTTCGGCGCTGCCCAGCACTGACGACTCGGCTACCCCGCCCGCGGCGGCTAGCGCCAAGGTCGAGCCGAGCAAATTCTCGCCCGCGCTCGTGGCGCCGGCCGGCTCGCGCAAGCTGCGTGTGGGCGAGCTGACATTGCAGGCGCCACCGCGCTACGTCTTCGATCGAGCCCTCGTGTTGGGTGAGGGCCCCGAGCGGCAAGTCGTCGCCTGGCTCGAGGCAGACGCCGACGCCCGCGATGTCGTGCCCGGCCTACTCATGGCCTACGGCTCCGGCGGTCAGTCGCGACAGCTGATGGCGCTGCCGAGCTTCGTGCCAATCGGGCCCGGCTGCGTCCACGCCACGCGCTTGGTGCAAACCGGCGTTGCCAGCGTGCTCGTCGACACCGTCGCTACCTGTCCCGCTGGCCAGATGGCGCGCGTGCCGGTGCAAGCCGTTAGCGTCGTCGCTCCTGCCAGCGACCGGCCTGAGGTGTTGACGCTGCGCGTGGCCGCGCCAGCGCCCGGCGAAACGCTCAGCATCGACGAAGACTCGAGCGATCGCGATGGCGACGGGCGCGAAGACGTCAAGTTCGTCTTCACGCTGACCGCCCCCGAAGGCGCCAAAGCCAGCGCAATTTTGGCGTTCGTTGACCGCGCAGCCGGGGTGTCGCGCGACGCCGCCGAGCCGCGCGCTTCCCTCATGCTCGCGGCCAAGGCCTTGTTGGCAAAGGCCGGACCGACGGCGTCGGCGGACGTAGATGCGACGCGACGTCTGCTGGCTACGCTGTGCGCCGAAGCGGCGACGCCGCGCGTCTTCGACGCCGAAGGCTCCGGCATCCGCTGCGACGATTTGGGCGGCGTCGTCGACGCCCTGGCGCGCACCGAAGTGTTGTCGCGACTGGCCGCCAAGGACGCGCTGGGCGCGGCGTCGGTGCTCACACGCGCCAACTGGTACTTCAAAAAACTTTCAACCGACGCCGAGAAGTCGATCACTAAAGAGCTGAGCAAACGACTGCTGGCGGTTGCGCCGAGTGCGGGCGCGCTGGGGGTGCGCCCCAAGGCCGCGAAGGGCCCGCACTGGAGCCCGCTGTGGTTCGAGCCAGACGGCGCCCTGCTGGTAGTCACCGACACGGGCGTGGTGCGGGTGTCGCGCGACGGCACGACCGAGACGCCCGTCGACGCCGATGGCGGCACACCGGCTTGGCCCCTCGACGTCACGGATCCGAGCGGGCGGCGCCTGACTGGCTCGCTGTGCGCGTGCGACTCCTCGGAGGTGCAGCTCGGCTCGAGCGACGCGGCAGGCACCCCACAAACTGGCCTGCCCACGCGTTTGCTCTCACCACGCCCCGGTGGCTGTAAGGGCCGTTTTTCCTGCCCCGACCCAGTACCGGTGGCTGCCGGCCCGGAAGGCTTCTCGGTGCTGCTGGGGGGCGCGCTCTTGGAGCCCAAGAAGGTCGGCAAGGCTCTGCCGAGCCCCGGCTCGGCGCGTTCACCCGACGGCACATGGCTCGTGGCTACCACGACGCTCGGCTTAATCGTGACCGGCCCAGCTCAAGAGCTGTGGAAGTTACCCGAGGCGCCGGTGGACGCACGGCACGCTCAAAACTGCGTAGTCGCCAACGACCGCACCGCCGTCGCCTGCGTGGTCGACGGCAGGGTCGTGTTGCTCAAGAGGCCGTAGGGCCCCGAGCTCACTTGGGCTGAAGCGAGGGCGCCTTGGCGCGCTCGATGTACTGCCGCGTGCGCGTGTCGATCTTGATCCACTCGCCTTCGGTCACGAACAGCGGCACGCCGACGGTCGCGCCAGTGTGGAGCTTGGCGGGCTTGTTCACGTTGGTGGCGGTGTTGCCGCGGTCACCCGGCTCGGTTTCGGCAACTTGCGCTACGATGTGCGGCGGCAACTCGATCGACACCGGATTGCCGTTGTAGATGGTGATGGTGACGTCGATGCCGTCCATCAGGAAGCCTTTGTCGTCGCCCACGATGTCCTGGTGCACGCTGACCTGATCGCCGGTCTTTGGGTGCATGAACACGTACATCTCGCCCTCTTGGTAGATGTACTGCAGCGTGCGGTCTTCCACGTCCGCCGGCTCGAAGCGCTCACCAGAGCGGATGTTGCGCTCGATGGTGTTGCCGGACAGCATGTTGCGCATTTTGGTGCGCGTGAAGGCTTGCCCCTTGCCAGGTTTGACGAACTGAAAGTCAGTTACGACGTACGGGTTGCCGTCCATCATCAACTTCAAACCCTTGCGGATGTCACTCGTATCCATCGTTCGAAAAGTCCTGGTGAGAGAGCTAGCCGCGTTTGGGTTGCGGCCCCAAACGTCACGCGACCGCGGGCCCTCCTTTACATGACGATCCGGGGACGCGCAAGCCAGGGCGCCCGGCCTAGACCCTAACCATTCCGCATCTTTGAGGAAGTGAGGGTAATATCGAGACCCCGATGGATGAGTACGAGCTGGAGCAGGTCAAGCGCGAGATCGTCGAGAGCCGCGGTCTGACGATCAAGACCAACAACTTGGTCAACGCGCTGGCCGCCGATTTGAAGAGCATCTCCAAGCGCCAGCAGGGCTCCGAGCGGCGCGTCCTGGTCACGAGCGCGACCGGTTATGTCGTCACCATCGCCATCATTTTGGTGTTCGTGAAGCTGGCTTGGGACATTCGCATCGACACCGTACGGGGCGAAAATCGCGAGACGAACGAACAGCTGGAGACGCTCGCCAAAGAGCAGAAGGTCGTGCTGAGTCGGGAAGAGGCCCGCAGCTCGGCGTCCCGTCAAGCTGCGGAATTTTACCGCTTGGTGATCCAAAACAAGCGGCGCGAAATCCTCGATGGCTACGCAGCCGTCAGCAAGCTCGACCTGTCACCGACCGAGCGCGCAGTGTTCGAAGGCGCGGTCGAGCGCGCCAAGAACGAGCTGTCGTTGATTGCATACCAGACCGGTGTCGATCACATCCGCATGGCACGCTGGCACGAAGCACAACAGGCGCTGCGCGAGTCACTGCAGTACAAGAGCGACGCCGCGCACAGCCCCCAGGCCAACTACCAGCTGGCGCGCGCGCTGATTGCGCTCGGCTTGCACCGCGAAGCCATTCCCCTGTTGATGCAGCTCTCCGAGTCGTCCGCTGACAAAGAAGTCATGGACGAAGCAACGCTGACGCTCGCGCACGCACAGCTCGAAATCCAAGCTTGGAACGACGCTAAATCGACGCTCCGCACCTTCATTCGGCGATTTCCGAATAGCGCGCACATCAATGAAGCCAAGGGCAAATTGGCCGAGGTGTCGCTGTATCATTAGGGGTCAGGGACCAGGGACCAGGGACCAGGCGAGAGAAGGGCAGCCGTCGTCCCGCGCCACCCCGTCGGGCCCCGCGCCAGCGCATATCCGTCGGGCCCCGCGCCAGCGACCCCTTCTTCCCCTGCCCCCTCCGCCGGCTGACCCCTGACCCCTGACCCCTGATCCCTCACTCGCGCGTTGGGTCGTTGTCCACGATCGTGAAGGCCGACTTGTTCCACCAGCCTTCCTTGATCAGCAGCGGATCAGGCCCGAGGAAGACGGCCGTGTAGGTGCGGGCGACGACGAGGGTCTCGAGGCCGGAAGCGACGAAGATGTCAGACCAGGCTTCTTGGTAGGCGACACCGCCCACGTCATCTACGGCTTGCAAGCCAAAGTTGAACTTCTCTACCCCAAGCTCGAAGGGCGTAAAGCGCGTGCTGGCCGGCTTGGGCTCGATGGAAC
>JAYUYU010000837.1:0-8894 GCA_043752365.1 Myxococcales bacterium
TGACGGCGATCGCGCGGACTTCGGTACGCCCGAAGTCGAACACCACGCTGGCGCGGCCGGGGGCCGTCACCTTGTAGAGCTTGGCCTTGTCGCTGGCGCCCGTGTAAACGGTGCCGTCGGGGGCGATGGCGACGCTCATCAGGTGCTGCTCGGGCGCGTCGAAATAGACCTGGGCGTCACCAGTTTGAGTGATGCGGAACAGCTTGCCCTCGGGACCGGTGGCCGCGTAGACGACCTTGGCTTTGGCGTCGTAAGCCACGCTCCACACGTGCTCGGCGCCCTTCAGGCTCGCCAGATCGGTGAGCTTGCCCTTCTCCCACTTTAGGACCTTGCCGTCGGGCAAGGTGCCGGCCACTACCGCGCCGCCAAACGCCTGGGCGAGCGAAGTGATGACGAGCGCCTTCGTCTCGGCCAGCACGCTGACGGTGCCGCCCGCCACTTTGAGCAGCTTGCCCTCGTTGCCGGTGCCGAGCAAAAGCGAACCGTCTGGCATCGGCAGTGCGGCCCACACGCTGGTTGCCTGCGTGGCCGGCACGGCGCCCAAGCTGAAGCCGGCTCGGACGTGACCGTCCGAGTCGAGCGCGACGCCTTTGAGGTCACCGCCCTTGAGCTCGGAGGTGTCGTCGAGCACGAAACGACGCGTGCCGACGGCAGCCGCATGAGTCGCAGCCAAGGTCAGGAAAGAAATCAGCGAGTAGCGGGCAATCTTGTGCATGCGGGTCTTAGGCAAAGGCGACGAAGTGTCCCCGGAATTCTGAGGTTCAACGCAGGGCTGGGCGAATGACGACGCTGACGCGGTCGCGGCCGACCACGAATTGGCCAACCGGAGTGACGGCGCGGACGGAGCTTTCGACGCTGTCGGGGCCGATCGAGCTGGTGGTGGGACGAATGGCGTCCACGGCGCCGGGCGGCAGGTTCTTGGCGACGCGACCGCGGAAGGCCAGGCCGCTGCCACTGTCGTAGCTGACGACCAGCGATTTCGGCGGATAGATGGGACTGACGAAGTTGCCGATCAGGTCCTTCAACGAGTCGGGCGCTGCCACCTCGCGCTCCTCGGCGTAGCCGGGCGCGATGTCGAGCGCCACGGTTTGGCCAGCGAGGTAGGCGGGCAGGTCGACGCTGAGGATGCGCGTCTGCTCGGGCCCCGAATACGGCACCAGGGTTACGCGCACGCGGGCGGGCTTGCCGGCGTCGATCTCGGATTCGAGCAGCTCGGCGCCGCGCAAGCGCAAGATGTCGCGCGCGTAGTGCAGCTCGACCTCGATTTCAGCGCCTTCGATGAAGGCTGGTTGCCAGGGGTTGTTAAGCACCGAGCCGACCGCGCGCACCAGGTTCGAGCGCGCGAACTCGCCGGCTTCGGGGGTGCCGCCCATGGCGACGCCGTAGTCTTCGAGTCGAATCTCGCCGTAGCCCTTGATTTTGAGCTTGCTGACAGCCGTCCACGACACGTCTTGGCGCTCGTTGGCGACGGATTGCAGGGCGCTGCCGATTGCGACCGCCATGAACGACGGCGTCATGAACTTTTCGTGCGCAATCTCGAAGCGCCAGTTCGAGCTGGGCACGCCGGGCATGCCCTTGATTGAAACCTTGAGCGGCACGATGGGCGCCTGCGCGGTGTGCGAAATGGTGATGGAGGCTTGGCGATCTTGAATGAGCGCGCCGACGTCGCGCACGCCCATACCGATCTTGAAGCTGCGTTGGTCGCTAGCCAAAAACCACAGCACTTTGCCGATGGAGGTGGGCAGCGCGGTCACGCCGGCCTCCATCATGGGGTGACCGAAGGCCACGAGCTTGTCGCCCTCGACGCGCGTGACGGTGCCCAGACCCATGGCGCTCATGTCACCACGAATTAGCTGCACGCCGACGGCGCCGCCGTCTTCGTAGCGTTTGGGGGCCGCCGGATCTTGGGTGCCGCCGCCGCCGGCCTGCAAAGGTTCGATGCCCAGCGGCGACATCAGGTCGCGTGCGAGCGCGATGGCGCCGTTGCTCATGCCGCCGACGAGCAGCGGCGTGGCCACGGGCATGGCCGTGGCGGTGCCGGCGGGCGCGTGACGCTGCGCGAGCGCGCTGGCGTGCGCGTGCAAGTCGTAGCGGGCGCCACGAAAACGGCCGGCGTCGTTCATGGCCCGCTTGCCGCTGTCGGAGGAGGTGGCGACGGGCTTCAACGGCCAACCGAAGATTTTGTCCGGCAGCGGGCGCTGCAGGTCCTCGATCATGTTGTCGATGGGCGTGACGCCCGCGACCGGCTCAGAGCCGAAGCTCCAGCCGTAGGCGTAGGCGCCGATCATTTTGTTGTTGAGGTAGATGGGGCTGCCGCTCATGCCAGCGACGACCTTGGCGACCTCGAGCCGCGGGTGTTTCGTCTTGACCAGGATTAAATCCTGACGCGGACGGAAATTCTTCAGCACGTCGATGACCTCGACGTCGAAGCGCTCGGGGCGTGTGCCCTCGAACACGGTGAGGCCATAGCCCTTCATGCCGCGGTGCACCTGGCTCACCGGCATGGTGTCCGGACGAGAGGTGGCTCCCCCGGCCTGAGCCGACTTGAGACCGGGCAGGGAGGCGAGCAGACCGAGTGCGGCGAGCGCGAGGAGCGAGGAGGTGTGACTCAAGGGCTGGGAGTCTACAATGAAGGCGCTGGCAGTGGCAGGCCGGGTTTTGTCGAAGTTTGGCGGTGCCCGCTGCTTGCTCTGGCTCGTGCATTCGGTCCTAAGGCCCGAGTGCTGGCCCGGCACTTGCCCTGAGCGAGCCTGGCTTAACCATGAACGAACACCTAAGACGCCTGAATGTTCCAAAAAAGCGGCTATGTTGGCCGCCGCTTGGACTTCGCCCTGCTGGCTTTGATAAGCGTCGCGGTCGGCCTGCACTTGGTCGCCCATGTCACGCTTGTCATAGGGCTGCTTCGTCGGGACCCTTGGTGGCACGGGCTCGTGGCGCTGGTGGTGCCGCCGCTAGCCCCCTACTGGGGCTACGAGGCGCGGCTGCGTGGACGTGTCACGCTGTGGATCACGACGCTTGCCATCTACCTGGCGAGTGCGACCGCGGCAGCGTTGTGAAGGGTATGGCATGAGGACGTCGAGGCTATTCGCAGTCGGTGCACTCTTCGTGAGCTTCGCCTGGCTGCTGGCAGGGGGTTGTTCGGCGGACTCGGCGGACGGAACTAGAGGCCCGCGCGCTACCAACAACGCCGGTACCGGTGGCGGGGTGCAAGGCGATCCGACCAAGTTCACCCCCGATGCTTCCGGCATCGACGGCGGGTCGTTGGACGAGCTGAACGCGCTGTGCGGCGTCGGTCTGGGTGCAGGCACCTGCGAGCCCGACAAGCAGGACGCTTGCGACACCTACGTACCGCCCGAGCCTGGCAGCGGCGGCGCGGGCGGCGAAGCAGGCAACGCCAACGGCGGGGCGACGACTGGCGGTGGCGGCGCCGAAGCTGGTGGCGAGGGCGGCATGAGCGGAGGGGGAGCGCCACAAGGTGGCGCCGGTGCCGGTGCCCCCAGCGGCGGCGCTGGCGCTGGCGGTGAAGGAGGCAGCGCGCCCAACAACCCTGGGGTCTTATCCGACTACAGCTGCCAAGTGACGCGCCAGAACAACCAGCTGGTGCGCCAGTGCGTCGCGGCCGGCACCGGCAAGGTGAATGCTCCGTGCTTTACGGCAGCAGATTGCGCGCCGAGCTACGCCTGCGTGACCGAAAACGATGCCGGCCGTTGCTTGCCGTACTGCTGCAATCAAGACACCAACTGCACCTCGGGCACGTTTTGCGCCGAGCGGCCGCTGCGCAAAGCGCCCTCGGACACCAGCAACGCCGAGTCGGCGCGTGTGCCGGTGTGCGTGCCGGCCGATGCTTGCAGCCTGGAAGAGCAGTTTCCCTGCCCGACCGGTACCGATTGCCGCTGCAAGGGAGACACCGCCTGCGTGGTGGTGCGCGACGACGGCACCACCACGTGCATGAAGCCCGGCCTTGGCCAGCAAGGGCAAGCGTGCCCGTGCGCGTGGAATCACGTTTGCTCCAGCGTGACGCAGCAATGCATCGAAATTTGCCGCACGGACCCGACCAAAAACGACTGCGGCGCGCAAAAATGCCAAGCCTCGTCCGAGCTACCTCAAAATTTCGGAGTCTGCGTAGGGCCTCTGAAGTAGCGAAGCTACTTCAGAGGGGCTTGGTTTCGTTTGGTTGGGCTGCGCATTGTGTGCCCTGCGATCATCGCGACTGAAGCGAAGCGGGCGCTCGGCCTCGCCGAGTTCCTTCACGGGTTTCTTGGTTTCCTCCGTGTCTTGGTGTGAGCGCCTTGCGATCCTTTTGACCTGAAGCGCAGCCGGCGCTCGGCCTCGCCGAGTTTGTTCACTACGGTCTGCTTGTGCCGATCGAGATCTGCTCTCGCCAAGGTATGGGTAGGGGCGATCCAGCTCGCGCTTCGCGCTCGCGCAAGGTGTTCAGACTCCGCGCGGCTCGAGAAACGAAAGCGAGCGACGCGCGAGGCTGGTAACCGGATCCCTGCCCCCGCGCTCGCCTGACCCCTGACCCCTGACCCCTGAGCGCCTACTCCCCGTTTTCCAGCAGCTGATTGAGCTCGGCGCCGACTAGTACGGCGAAGCAGACGAACCAGAGCCAGGCTAGGGTGACGGCGACGGCGGCGAGGCTGCCGTAGAAGAGGGCGAAGCCAGCGAGGTGGCCAGCGTAGTACGCGAAGGCGCCCGAGACAGCGCTGCCCGCCACCACCGCCACCACCGCGCCTGGGAAAATCCGCCGCCGAACGCCCGGGCGCGGCGACGCCAAGAAGAAGAACAGCGCCAACAAGCCGACACCCAGCAGCGCCAGCAACAGCAGCAGCAAGTAGTGCGTGACGCCCGGATTGAGCTCCAAGTCCCCGCCCGAAATTGCCCCGAACAGCCGCGACGGCCCGACCGAGACCCAAACCGCGAACAGCGCGCACGAGCCAAACAGCAAGATGCTGCCGAGCACGCTGGCCAGCGCCACCAGGCGCTTCCGCCACCACGGCCGCGGTACCGTACCGGCCGACGCTTCCAGCAGGGTCATGGACGTGTGGAACGCACCGGAGGCCGTCCACAACGCGCCAAGCAGCGCGAAGGGCGCCACACTGCCGAGGGCGAACCGATCTAGCTGTTGCCAGGTCATGGCCTGCACTTCGTTGGGCGTCAGGTTCAGCAGCAGCGCGGTCGTCTGCAACACCGATTCGTGGTTGCCGAGCAGCAGCTTGCCGAAGAGCCAACCCGACAGCGCCAACATTGGAATGGCCGCCAAGAACAGGTCGAACGCCATAGCGCTGCTGGCTGACGCAATGTCGCGGCGCACCAAGACTTGGCACAACATGAACGTCACGTGGGTAGCGCGGTTGCGCCGAGTCAGCTCGTCCAGCCGCCGTTCGAAGGGGCCCAACTCCTCTGTTCGAAGCAACGGGCGTCCCACCGGGTAGATGCTGATACGGGGCTCGGGTGCTGGCACGCGGGCGGCGATGATCGCATAGTCCGCCGTAACTTGAGCGCTTATCAGGAAGTCGTAGAAATTCGCACCAGCGGGCGTGGCTTAACGGACGTCACCGCAAGGGTGCAACAGGCCGTAGGCCGCAGCGGCCTGCGCACGGCGCTGTGCACGGTCTTCATCCAGCACACCTCGGCCAGCCTGGTCATCCAAGAGAACGCCGACCCCAACGTGCTGCGCGATTTGGGCGAATGGCTGGCAGATTTGGCCCCCGAATCGCGCCCGTGGGTCCACGACGACGAAGGGTCCGACGACATGCCGGCCCACGCCCGCTCGGCGATCACGAAGACCTCCGAGACGATTCCGGTTAGCGCCGGCCGCCTGGCGCTGGGCGTCTGGCAGGGGTTGTACGTCTGGGAGCATCGGGCGCGTCCACACGCGCGCAAGCTCGTCGTTCACGTAGCGGGAGAGTGAGCCGCCACGCTAGTCGCCGCCACCGAGCGCCACTGGGCCGCCCAGCGGGTCGACGTCGACGGCGAAGCGGTTGGGCCCGAGCTTCTTGGTCGCCATTGCCTTACCGTCCTGGCTGGCCAGCGCGCTGGGCGCGTCGACGGCAGTAGTGACGATCACACTCAGCGGCGTCGCGTAGCGCGCGCAATCACAGCTGGGGGTCGGAAACGCGAGCTGGTAGCCCGACGCGCTAGGCACACCGCAGTACTGACGCGAAAAGCGGTAGCGTACGACCGCGCTAGGCGCGTCCACCCACAGCTCGCCGCTGTCTACCTTCGATTTTACGTAGTCGAGGTGGGTGCGGTAGTCAGGCAGGTTGATGGCGAAGAAGGACGTGTCGGCGATGCCGTGGAACTCACGCACCGACCAACCGCCCTGCGAAATGGCCAGGTCGACGTACAGCTGCAGGATGTCGCCCTGGCCGTCGTAGATCGAGTTTTCGCCGCCCCAAACGTCGAACATCACGCGCATGCCATCGGGAAAATCAGACGAATTGACGCCTTTGGTGCCCGCGCGCGCGCCCAAGTAGCCAAGCGTGCCCAGGTGCTCGACCGCGGCGTCGTTGAACGAGTCGAACGGGAAGATGAAGAAGCTGGTTTGCTGCCCGACCAAGTTGTCGTTCAAGACTCGAGTGGCTTGATCCAATTCGAGCGCGAGCGGCGCCATGTCGGCGTGCGCCACGATGTCCGTGTGATCCCAAGTGTGGTTGATGACCTCGTGGCCGTGTTGGCGCAGCACCTCGAGCTTGGACCACAAGTTGCGTTCCTGGCAGCGCAGCACGATGGCACCGAACGCTGCCTTCAAGCCGCGCTGCGTGAGCTCTGGCTCGGCGACGTCGAACAGGCTGTCGATGTTCCAGTCGCAGATATCGTCGTGCACGATGGTGTAGGCGCCCTTGGCAACGCCCCGCCACACCGCCACTGAATCAACGCTGAGCTGGCCCAAGTCAGTACCAACGGGCACCGCGCCACCGCCGGCCCCGGCAACCGGCACTGCGCAAGAGCCCGACAGCCCGCCGCCACCGCCGGCGCCAGAGGACCCCGCGCTCCCGACGGAACCGCCGGCCTCGCCACCCGCGGTGCCCGCGCTGCCGGCAGCGCTACCCGCCGAGCCCCCGACGCTGGGTCGCGCGCCCGGGCTGTTGGGTCCGCAAGCCACCAACAGCGATGCTGCTGCTAGACAGGCGATCGCGAGGCGCGCTTCACGCATGGGAACGTTGTAGCTTGGCCATTTTCGGCGCCACATCCAGCCTTTCTCTAGGCCGTGTACAAAATCGGCGGAAAACCTGGGTCGGGTGGAATTCTGACACGACCATCCCGCCAACCCGGGGGCCGTTCTGGAGCCTGAGCACCAAGCGTAGTCCGGCTAGCCAGCCACCCCGGGCAAAACTAGCAGAACGCTCCGGGACGAGTATAAACGCGCCGGCCATGCTCGACTTGCGCGTGAAAACCCCGCCGGAGTGGCTTGACGTAGTGTTCGGCGACTTCAACGCTTTTTTGCGGGACCACGCGAACTGCGAGCGGAAGGCGTCGGCCACCGGCATGTCCTTCGTGGCGCGCTACCCCGACCGGGCAGAGCTGCTCGACCCGATGATCGAGTTCGCCAAGGAAGAGCTCGAGCATTTTCACGTCATGTACCGGATCTGCGCCGAGCGCGGTCTGACGCTGGCTGACGACTACAAAGACCCATACGTCAACGCCCTGCGGTCGAAGATTCGGGCGGGCGGCGACATCCATTTTCTGGACCGGCTGCTCGTCTCGGGCGTGGTGGAAGCTCGCGGTTGCGAGCGCCTCTACATGGTCGCCGAAGCGCTGAAGGCGCGCGAGCCCGCGCTGTACGGGCCGTACATGGAGCTGGCGCGCGCCGAATCGCGCCACCACGCCTTCTTCTTTCGCATGGCTCGTCTGTACTTCAGCGAAGCCGAAGTGAAGCAGCGCGGCGGCGAGATGCTCGACTTCGAGGCCGAGCTCGTACAGCGATTGCCCCACCGCGCCGCCGTTCACTAGCCGGTCGGCCGCGCCGACGACCGCGCTACTTGGCGATGCCCTCAACCCGCTGCAGCAGCGGATGGTGCGGATACTTTTGAGCGAAGTCGGTGGCGAGCGCGCGCGCGGCGCCCAGTTGTCCGCTGCCGCGCAAGGCTTCGACGCGCAGCGCCAGCGCTTCTGGCCAGAACTGCTTGGCGGTGTAGGTGTGCTCGTAGCCGTCGAGCAACGCGAATGCCGAACGGAAGTCTCCGCGCGCGACGGCAGCCCGAGCCGACTCGATGATGCGCTGCTCTTCGAACAGGCTCGACTCGGCCCGAAGTGGCGTTTCCACCCGGGGCTCGACGCGAGGCAGTGCGTTTGTCCCGGCGGCTTTGGCTTTACCACCAGCATTCGCGGCTGGCTCGACTACCGTCGGCGCGTCGACCAGCGGCGCTTCGAGCGCTGCAGCTGGCGCTTCGACCGCCACGGAATCGGGTGTTCGGGGCACGGGGCGCGGCGCGGCGGTTGCCGGCTGCGCTTGGCTTACCGGCTGGGTATCGAGCCGCGCGACGGTTTCGGAGGCTGCCAGTGAGACGGCGCCACCGCCAACCGCTCCGAGCGCCACGCACAGCACGAAGCTCTTCACCACCGACGTGGCGCTGGCCGCGACAGCCGTAGCGCTGGCGCCTAGCGTCGCCGCCGTTCCAGTGAACGCGACGGCGCGCCGGCGCGAGGCGCGAGGCACGTGCATCACTGCGCCCGCCATCAAGCGGCGCGCTGCGCCGTCTCCATCCCGCAAACGCATCGGCTCGTTCATGGCTGCTCTCCCTCCGCCAAAATCTGTGCTGCAAGCCGCTCGAAGGTCTCGCGACCGCGCCGCAGGCGCGAAGCCACCGTACCGGGCGGAAGCTCCAGCGCCTCCGCGATCTCGGCCATGGTGAACTCCTCCAGCTCGTAGAGCACGAAGACCGCTCGCA
>JAYUYU010000838.1:0-20265 GCA_043752365.1 Myxococcales bacterium
TGGAGCGCGGGCACGCGCGCGGGAAGGTCGTGGTCGGTATTCATTGAGGCTGCGAACACCGAAGTCGATCCGTTAGGGATCGTGTGGGACCTTCCTTTATCTGTTGAATCAAGAAGTCACGGATGCCGATGCGGACGTTTGCTGCGATGTCCTCGTTTGGCTTACCCGCAACCGGATTGCTAAACACCGTGTAGGTATCGTCGCCGAACATCCAGGCGCAATTGTCGGCGTTCTCGACATCTTTCGTGCCGACCTTGGCGACCCAGCGGTTGGGCGAGGTCTAGCGAGGCGTCGTCGCTGTTTGGTCAGGCAGCTCCCTGAATTGGCGACGAAATGAGACGCGGAGCGACGGAAGGGCACCCTCCGCGCGCACCGATTTCTCGCGGCTGGGGCTGCCGTGGCGATTCGGCGCGAGACCCAGGCTCCCGCGCGTTAGCGCACTCGTGCGTCGATCCATCCACCCACCAGGTCGAGCACGTCGGTCGCGATGGTCTGCTCGATGCTGCCGTACTCCGAAGGCAAGCCGACCTGGTCAGGTCGCGTCGGCTGGAGCGCGTGGTTGATCTCGGGAAAGGAGAGCACGGTCGCATCCGGGTGACCCTGCAGCGCGGCCTCGGCGACCTGGAGGTTCGGATCGGCCGGCACCTGCAGGTCCTTGCCGCCGATGAAGAACAGGATGGGTTGCTCGAGCGCGGCCAGTGCCGGTGCGGGATCGTAGTCGATGTGAAAGCGGTACCAGGGCGAGGTGGGGACCTCGATGTCCGCCAGCACGCGTTCGCGGTACTTGCTGGGGATGGCGAGCTCGTCGAGCAGCTGGAAGATGCGACCCTCGAGGGCCTTGCGGGATTCGCCGGCGCGGACGTACTCGTTGAAGCGCAGGCTGAACGTCCGGAGCGCCTCGCGCTCGGCGGCGGTCGCGCCCTCCGCGGCGGCGATCCGATCGGCCTGCAGGATGAGGATATCGTCGCCCGGGATGCTTGGACCACCGAGCGCGACGACGAACTTCACCGCCGGCACGGCGACCGCCACGGCGGGTGTGAGCAGCCCGCCTTCGCTCAATCCCGCGAGGCCGATGCGAGCCGGGTCGACGACCGCCTGGTCGGCCAGGAAGTCGAATGCCGCGACGACATCGTCGCCGAGGTCGTTCGCGGTATGCGCCGCATAGTCGCCGGTCGAGGCCCCGAGTCCACGCTTGTCGTAGCGGAGCACCGCATAGCCGCGCCGGGTGAGATCATCGGCAAGCACGAGGAAGATCTTTGTGGCGCGCGACCACGACGTCGCGGTCGAGCCGGCCGCTGCCATGGACCAGGATCACCGCCGGGAACGGGCCAGCTCCCGTGGGATGCGTCAGCGTGCCGGCCAGCGCGATGCCCGCGCGGGGGTTGTCGAAGCGGACCTCGACCTCGGAGTAGGGGAACGGCCGTATCGGTTCTTGCGGTCGGTCCGAGCCAATCGGGGCGTCGTCCATGTTGTCCGTGTCGTCCGTCGTATCCGTGTCGTCCTCGCCGGTATCGTCAGCCAGGCCGTCGGCACCGGCGTCTCCGACATCGTCGGCGCTTGAACCTCCGCCCGAATCATCTCCGCACGCGGCCGCGCCGACCAGGGCTGCGATCAAGAATGCCCCAAACCGTATCCTGCATTTCATTGCTGTACTGCCCTTGGCACCGCGACTCGAATGCGCAAGCACACAGCGCCACCCGTAGTTAAGAAGGTTACTTATTACGCCCATAGGCGCGATTCACAACGACCAGCAGCTTTCCGCGAACCACGACACCGCGGTCCATGCTCCCAAGCGTAGCCCATGCGCAGCAAAATCTCGGGCAAGTCTCGCGAAACGGCCAGCTTTTCAGGCAAACTGCGACTACAGCCAAACCGCGCCCGCTGCCACCGTGCTCGACCAGGATCAACTCGACCTCGTGACCGGCGGCATCTACGGAGCCGCCCTGCTCGCCGATGCCAGCGGAGCCTGGGTAACCTTCAACACGGCCTCCGTCGTGGACCACGGCAACGTTTCGTTCACGCCCCCCAGCGATCGCTATTTGGGGCTGCTGTACAAGAAGGGCCTGGACACCCCGCGCTGGCTGCCAGGTTCGCCATTGGCGCTGGCCTGGGCCGACAGTGACGAGCTGCTCGTCTCGGTCATGGCTGACGGTACCGACTTGACGTTCGGTGGCGAGTTGCTCTCGTCCACGTCTCGCTTCGGCAACCCGGCAGCCGCGCGCTACACCAAGGGCCTGGTGCACGTCGCATCGTTCATCACGCCCCTGAACTTTTATCAAGAAGCGCCGATCGTCGGCGACAACACCTCGGCCTACGTAGTGGATGCGGTGGGCCAGACCCTGTTCGAGGAGTTCGACTACACCGGCACCCAACAAGGCGGTGGCGGTGGCACGTCTCGGCCTTTCTACGTGGCGCAAGCCGCCCTGCAAGGCGGCAAATTCTACCTGAGCACTTCCACGAATACCACCGGTGGCAACTTTTTGCAGCGCGCCGTGCCCAAGCACAGCCAGCTGTTCCAGCGTTACGACCAGACGACGAAGGCGCTCGAAAACGCCATAGCCTTCGAGACCGATGCCTTCGTCGACGGCGAGTTCGGCAGCATCTCGAGCTTCGTCGTGACCGACGACGGCGCGGCGGCGGGCTGGTGCCACTTCCGCTGAGCACTCTTGGGGCCAATGGCGATGCACTCCTGGCATGGCAAGAAGTCGCGCGTCAACCGCTCGAAAGCGACGATGACGAGCTCGACAACGACGACTGACGCCGCTCGAAAACGTAGGGGCAGACCGTCAATTGCCGCGATCCTATCGAGCTGAGTTGATGCCAGATCAGCCATTTTATGCTGAGCGGTGAGATCGACTACCCGGGTTCAATTCCCGGCGCCTCCACCCTGTTTAGTGAATCAACTCGCGGTGTTCTGACCCGCGTTACTGCGTTGCCGTCAGGTTGCCGTTGCCGTGCACGCTCAAGCTACCGATCGGTGTTTCGAGTAGTCCGATCGCCCGCTCCGTTTCGCCCTTGGCCAGGTGCCTGTAGCCGAGGGTCGTCTGAAGGTCCTCGTGACCGGCAAGGTGCCCGACGCCTTTCAGACCTCGAAATCGCCGCCGCCGAAATCGTCGCCGCCGCCATAGTCGCCGCCGCCATCGCCAGCGTCTGCGTCGGTCGAATCTTCGTTGCTGGCGGTTTCGTCCGCGGCCGGCTCACCCGAGTCTCCAAACCCGCCCATGGCGGAGAAGAAGCTTTGAGCCACCATGCTGCCGACGAAGCCCATCGCGAAGCTGGAGAGCAGGCTCGCACCCATACCCATGCCGCCCCCCATGGTCCGCTCGAGCGTGCCGGGCTGCCGCACCTCGGCGCGCGTCGCAACTCGCGCCAGCGCTTGCGGATCCTCCGGGGACGTCGCCTCGATCGACGCACGCTCTGCCGCCGGCGCGCTCTGGGCCAGGCCGCTCAACACCTGTTGCCGTTGTGCGGGCGTCAGCTTGCTGAATGCTTCCGCGTGCGCTTGCTCGAGTGTCTCGGGCGGCGCCGTCTTGAGCATGTAACGGTAGCGCTCGAGCGCCTGCGCGTCGCTGTTCGGAGCGCCCGCCGCTCCGCTGCGAGCCAGCATGTCCCGCGGCGAGCGTTGGCGCTGTGAGTCATCATCGGTGCCGAATAGCTTGCTAAAAAAACCCATGGCTTTCTCCTAGTTGATCTGCTGGTTCCGTGACGACGCAGCCCATGCTCCAACGCAAGTCGCGTGCCACGGTGCGCCGCTCATTAGCCACCTAGCGCCCCATCAGGCCGGACGCCTGCCGCGTGCGTGCGGCATGTTGCCCCGATTCTGGACAATCACACCGCCGGCCGACCGGGTAACCGTGCAGGGCTGCCAAGACGCAGCCCCAATCGCAGAAGGCTGCTGGGGCGGAGCCCGGTGCAGATGATCCGCCCGAGACAAGACTCGAGTTGGACGGTCTTGGAGGTCAGATCCCGATCGTCAGGGAAGCCACGAGCGGATTCACTTCAGCATTGCGGCAAGCTCAGCGCCGTTTGCACTGATGTACTCGCGGGCCTTGGCTCTGACGAAGTCGATCAAGTCGCTGGTCATGGGCGACTTGTCGTCTGGGGCTACACTGAGAATATCGCTCAGGTCCTGGGTGAGTTGGGCGGTGTAGGTCACCGTGACGCCGGAGTCGTCGAGGGCGACCACCTCGAGGTCGATGGTGCCATCGTAGCGCAGCGGCTTGAGCGTCAGTAGCTCCATGGCGCGCTCAGGCTTTGCGTGGGCGCTTCTTCGCAGAAGCGCGTTTGCCGGCTCGCTTCGGCGGCTCACCGAGGATGCCGGTGTCGAGCACCAGCTGCGCCGAGCGCTGCGCGAGCTTGCCGAGCAACCCCTTGGCTTTCTTGGCGACCTTCTTGGCCGCCTTCTTTCCGGAGGCCTGCGCCTTGCTCGCTACCTTCTTGCGGGACTTAGCTTTCTTTGCAGCCATCGAGGAGCTTCTAGCCGAGCCGTGAAACAAGATCACGCATTTTGCATCGTACCGGCCTAGTGCATTGGCCGCCTTGCGTCGCGCGTTGTTCATCAGTGCCACGGTCGGGCCACGGCGTGCACGACTGCGGCGAGCTCGAGAAATCCTGACCTCTGTCGCTTGCGCCTATCGCGGGCCGCTCGGCTCGGCGATTGCGCTGGCCGGGCGAGGTAGCCATACTCGTCTTCTGGGCCATGGAAAAAAGCGGGTCTGCGGCTAGGGTTTGGTCGTGGCTCACGGTCGTGGCGCTGTTCGACTCGGCTTGCGGCGGAGGCACGACCAAAGCAAACAGAGCTCCTCCGGACGACGGAGGAAGCGGCGGCAACCAAAGCGCTGGTACCTCGAGCGTCGCCGCTGGCGGAAGCAGCGACGGGGGGACAGCCGGCGGAGCAGGGACAACCGCCGGAGAGACGGGCATGTCCGGCGCGGCCGGAGGCCTGGCGGACGACGCCTACCCGGAGCCGACCAGCGAGACGGGCGCTTGCCTGCTCTACGTGCGCCGCCAGTGCGAGAGGCTCGCGGCGTGCGGGCGTACGTTCAACCCGGAATGCGCGCGGAACGAAGGCGACTGTCCTGACCTGTTTTTCTCGACGGGCTCCAGCTGGAGCGTAACCAGCCTCGTTGCGTGCTCGAAGGCTTGGCGGAGCTTTGCCTGCGAAGACCTGGCAGGGGGCGAGCTGCCGGATTGCGTCACGCCTGGCTCCCACGCGGTGGGCGAGCCGTGTGCCTTCGCTGCCCAATGCAACACGCTCGCTTGCCTGTTACCCACGTCGAGCAGCTGTGGCCAGTGCGCTGTCGTCGTGGAGCCGGGCCAGGACTGCGGCGCCGGCGCGAGTTGCCCGGGTCTTCAGGTCTGCGACGAGCCGACAGGGGATTGCTACAGCTGGATTCGGTTGCCCCCGCAGGTGGGGGAGACCTGCGAGCCAGAATTACCTTGCGAAGCGGGGGCCTACTGCAACGTCGCGCTGTTCGAGTGCGAGCCGACCAGGGGCGAAGGCGAAGCTTGTAGCGCCGAGGAGGCTTGCCATGCCGGCGCGGAGCTCTACTGCCGGGCCTCGGACGCGACCTGCCAGCCCCGGGCCTTGCCGCGAGACGCCGAGCCCTGTGCGCCAGAGGAGCCATGGTGCGCCGCGGACCACTTTTGCGAGCGGCCCATGACGACCGATGTGGGCACGTGTCGTGCGCTGCGCGGTCGCGGCGCTCCGTGCTCGTCGCCGGAGCACTGTCTGCCGCCTCTCATCTGCAGCAATGGGCTTTGCACCGCCATCGCTTGGCCCGAGCAGTCTTGCGCTGAAGACGCGACGATCTGTCACCGCTCGAGCAGTTGTGTTGACTCGATCTGTCAACCCAACGACTCGCGAGGCTTGTTCGAAGAGCGCTGCCCGTAGCTGTTTGGCCGCGCCCCTTGTGCACGTCACTGCTGAGCTTGCCGAGCGCCGCTAGCACGCTGTCTTTGGAACGCCCCGCCGCGGGCGATGCAATCGGCCTCATCCCGCCGAACGTGCGACTCAGGGCTGGGCAGCGTCGATGCAGTGCCGCATACCCGGGGGACCGCTGCGGCTATCGCTGCACTTCTCAGGCCCGGACGCACCTGGCGTTTCACAGTCTTCGTCCCTGATGCAGAGGGCACTGCCCATCATGCAGGTTCCTTCGCAACGGGCCATGGGGAGCGGGCCGATCCTGGTCGCCACTAAACCAGGATGTCTTCCAGCATCCCCGTACCGTAGGCGGTGTCGCCGAAGCTGTTCGGGTTCGGCAAGCCGAACGCGTGCCCGATGGCGCGGTAAAGCTCGGCGTTCCAGCGGCCTTCTGCCACGATGCGTTGGCCCGTTTTGATCTTTCCAGTGCCGCCCGCAAGGATGAACGGCATGCCGTTGGTGCCGTGCGTGTCGTCGCCGTGCCAGCCGGACACTTCGCTCGACCAGACGACGATTGTATTGTCGAGCAAGGTACCAGAGCCTTCCTGAAAGGCGCTCAAGTACTTGATCAGCTGAACGAAGGTCTGCGCCTCTTGCACGTCGATCTTGCGCAGCTGTTCCTGGGACCCGTCCCCGGGCGCGTAGTGACTGTACTCGTGCTTGGGTTCTTCTGAGGTGATGCGATGCACCGCCACCGAGGCCTGGCCGCAGGCAAAGCCATGCGCCAAGAGCAGGCTCACCCGGTCGGTTTCGTTCGTCGCTTGAGAGAGGTCGACGGCCCCGCAGCTAAGGGGAATGGTGGGCAGCGGCTTCCCTCCCACGCCCGAGCCGCCGGGCATTGCGTCGTTGCGCAGCTGCTCGAGCGCTTGCAAGTGGAGATCGAGCTTCTCGAATTCGGCGGCGGGCGCGACTTTGCGCAGACGCATGAGCTCTGCTTGCAGGTGCGCGTTGAGAGCCAGCTCGTTTTCCGAGGCGCGGGTGTCCGGCGCCGGCATGGGACCGGGAGTTGGGGCGGGCGTGGGCCCTGCTTCTTCCTCTTCCCCGCCGCCGCCTTGGCCCGGCGGCAGACCGGTGGTGCCGCCGGGAAAGAGCTCCTTTGCAAGCGCTTCCGAGCCGCCTGTGAAGTCGGTGTTGGCGGTATTGGCGCCGTGCCAGCTCACGGAGGTGTCGATCTCTCCGCCTGGGGGGCCGTGGCCCGTGTAGATCGACTTACCGTTGGCGATCTGGTTGGCCAAGACGCGATCGAACGAGATGCCGCGCGCTACAGGTGTCTTCGCGGCGTAGCCCGTGAGCATCGAGCAACGGCCGTCAGGGTGCTCCTCTGACGTGTGATCCGGGATGCGGAGCCCATCTAGGATCAAGATCTTGTCCCGAATCTCTTCGAGAGGAGCGTAGTCTGGACCGAGGGTGAAGTTGGCGCCGGTGCCGCTGCAGCGGCTAGTTCCGTCGCGGCCTGCGCTCGAATAGACGAACAGGAAACGCAATGGGTACGCGCCCTCTTGGGCGTGGCTAACCAAAAATCGTAGTGAGGTGGCGGCGAACGTGGTGCCCGCCAGGGTGCGCAGCAGCGCCCGACGGTGTAGCTGCTTTTTCATGCGCTTCTCCAGTTGGAAGGTTGAGACGGTGACATGGCTACATCGCCTCGCGCGGCGCGAGGGCGGAGCGCACGATGAGGGTTGTCAGTAGGCGATGGATCGGGAACGCCTCTGCCGTGAGCTCTTTCGCGACATCGTTGAGGAGACAGCCATCCTGATGCCCGCGCTCCGCGCGCCGGTTCAGGTTGCGAAACGCCTGAACGGTGACGCATTTTTGAACCGCGTCAGTCTGGGATGAAAGCTCCATGAGTTGAGCGGCGTCTGCGTAGGCCAGCAGCGTGCCGTCGGGGAGCGAGTGCTGAGCCGACGGATCTAGCTGGTTGCCGTGCTCGTCGGCGAGCCGCATTTGCCCGAGCTCGTTGTAGCGCTCGAAGGGGAGGGCCAGGTGATCGATGCGCGCATGACAACCGGCGCAGGCCGGCTCGCGCTCGACTCGAGCGAAGCGCTCGCGCTGGGTGGCAGTGGCCGGCACCCCCGGCTCCATCGAAAGGACGGAAGCAGGCGGATTGGCAAGCGTTTCGCAGAACAGGTTCTTGAGCAGAAAGCGTCCGCGACGCGGGATGTTGGTCTCATGGCTGCCCGACGCCGCGGCCAGTACTCCAGGTAGCGAGAACACGCCCGGGCGGCCTACTTGGGAAGCCAGGCCACTCGCGGCATCCGCTGAGATCTGCGACTGGTGCGGACTGAGCAATAGGCTCCGAAGGGTCAACCCAGGGTCACTCGCGGCGGTAGTCAGCGCCGTCACGGTTTCGGCCTGCAGCTGCGCTAGGAAGTCTCCGTTCGCCGTTGGATGCTTGGCGGCGTCGAACTTGAGACGCCCGATTTGATCGGTGTTCAACCAAGCAGCGAGGAAACGCGTCGTCCCGGCAGCGGTCACGTCCGAGCCCAGCTGCTGGAGGAGCAGTGCCTCGATGGCGCTGGGCACTCGCGAGGCCGGGTCGGCGAGCGCTGCCAGCAGACTCGCCGAGGGTGGAACCTCGCCGATTCGGTAGGAGAGGTAGCTGGCTAGCTCGACGTTCGAGAGCTTCCCGCTGCCCTGACCGTAAACGCCGTCGTCGCTCAAGACACCTTCGGTCGTGTAGAGCGACCTCGGCGACAGCAGCATGGCGCGTAGCGTGATCTCGAACGCAGCGGCGCCGCCGGAACGCTGGGCAACCTGCGCCGCCAAGCCAGCCAGGGCGCCCTTGCTCTCCGCGTCGCTCGGGCCTCGGAAGATGCGGGTGCCCAGCTGGTCGAGGGCGCGGGCCGTGCATTCGGCGTCGAGCCCAAAGTTCTCTCCGCAGCTTTGCAGCGCCGGGTCCTGGGCGAGCCCTCGTGCCGCAGCGATGGCCATCGTGTTGGCGTCGTCGTGGAAGCTGCGAGTAACGGCTAGATTGCCGTCGGGCTCCACCCCGAGCGGCGCCGTCCGGATGAGCTCGGGCACGTCTTGGTCGGCGATGGCGGAGAGGCTACGCACGCTCGCCAGGAGCTCCCTCTCGGACAGGCGCAAGATGCGCCTTGGAAAAGGCGCATCTTGACTGCAGGTGAGCTCCGTTGGCGTAGGGTTCTCGACGGCTGGCGTCGATGTAGGCGGCACGCCTGGCTTGGAGCCCCCCGCAGTTGGATCCTGGTCGGCGGCACCTGAGGAGCAGGCCCCCAAAAGGGCCGGCACCATCAGAACACCGAATAGCTGAATAGCTGACTTGGCCATGCGTTCGTCTCTCCGCGGCGGGCCGAGTGGCGGCCTTTGTACCAGGGATTACTGACGCCCCAGGACCGGCTCAAGAAACGGCGGGGCCGGGTTCGGGGGGCTCTCGCTGTGCCAGCCTGCGCCAACGACTTTTGAGAGGTTCGTGGTGATCACAGTGAAACCTGACCCACTCGGGATGCATGGAGAATCCCTAGCTTCAACGCGCTTGAACGTGCCTTGGAGCGCGCAGGCCGCCGCGACCGGACCCAGGAGCAAACATGAGAATCGACCGGAACCTGAGTTTCTTGCTGGTCATGGGTCAGTGCCTTGCTTGCACCGGTTCCGTAGACGAAGACAAGGCCTCGGACCCCGGTCAGGGCCCCGGTTCGGGCACCGGATCCGAGCCTGCGGTTGCCGGAGTGGTGGGGGCTTGCGAAGCGACCGGCGATCCTGGCTTCGTCGGCATGCGGCGCCTGACTCGCAGCGAGCTCAACCACACCCTGCAAGATTTGCTGGGCGACTCGACGAACCCGGCGGACGTCCTGCCCAACGAAGACAGCCTCTTGGCCGCGCAATCGGCGGTCAGTGCTTTAGCCTTCGAAAAGCTGGAGGCAGTGGTCAGCGCTGCCGTGGAAGCGGCCTGGCAACGCGACCTCGCCAACCCTGAAATCAGCTCGGCGAAGCTGCGGCGTTGTGACCCGCTAACGGAGGGCGCAGCCTGCGCCGAGCGCATCGTGACCGAGCTCGTGCGCCAAGCGCTGCGAAGGCCGGTGACCCCGGCAGAGCTTGCTCCGTTCCTAGCGCTGGTCCAACTGGCCACCGCTCAGGGCGACACGCTCGATGTGGGCGTCAAGCTGGCCGTGAAGGCCGCGCTCCTCGACCCCGAGTTCGTGTTCCGCGTGGAGGCAGATACGGACGCCGCTCCCGTGCGTAGCCTGAGCGATCACGAGCTAGCTGCGCGACTTTCCTTCTGGCTTTGGGAGACCACGCCGGACGCCGTCCTCTCGCAGCTGGCCGATTCAGGGAAGCTGAGCGATGCGGCTGTCGTGCAAGAGCAGTTGATAAGAATGGTCAGCGACCCGCGAGCGGAGCGGTTCGCCGATGGTCTCGGAGTGCATTGGCTCGGGGTCAGCTCACTGCAGGTGGCTCAGCCGAACGCCGCGCTGTATCCAGATTTCAACGAAGAGCTACGGAGCGCGATGGCGGCCGAAACGACCACTTTCTTTCGCGCCTTCTTCGCCGAGAACCTGCCCGTACCGGCGATCGTCAACGCGGACTTCACGTTCCTCAATTCAACGCTGCGCTCGCATTACGGCTTTCCGGAGCAACCGGGCAACGGCGCTGACTTCCAGCGGGCCATACTGCCGGACGGTGTGCGCCGTGGCATTCTGGGTCATGCCAGTGTCCTGACCATGACCTCGGCGGCGACCCGCACGTCTCCGGTCAAGCGAGGCAAGTGGCTGTTTTCGAAATTGCTCTGCGGACACATGCCGCCGCCGCCGCCCATGGTCGACATCTTGTCGGAGGAGGCGGAGGCCGCGGAGACGGAGCGCGAGCGACTGGCCGTGCATCGGGCCAACCCAGCCTGCGCGGGCTGTCACAATATTTTGGATCCCATCGGTCTTGGTCTCGAGAACTTCGACGGCATTGGGCGCTATCGTGAGCAGTACGACAATGGTCGTGCCATCGACCCCGCTGGACAATTCGCAGGCGGCGGCAGTTTCGCAACGCTCGCGGAGATGCAGGCACTGCTCGCGGCCGACCCCCGCGTGGCGACCTGCGCGCAGGGTCGCGTGTTCACCCATGCTGTCGGCAGGGAACCCCACTGCCCGCCTTCCGCGGCCGATCCCAGTGGTACGGGCTTGAAGGACATCGCCCTAAAAATTGGCTCGGAACGAGCCTTCACTCATCGCCGCGGCGAGCTCGAAGGAGACGTGCAATGAACCGCAAATTCGAGCTGTCACGGCGCGCCATGTTGCGCGTTGGGAGCATCGGTATCGCTTTGCCTCTGCTAGAGCCGATGCTGCCCCGAACCGCCAGCGCTCAGGACGCGGCCACGCCAAAGAGGCTCGTAGTACTGACGAAGCCAAACGGCTGCAACGTGAAGGAGCTCACACCCAGCAGCCTGGGTGCCGCATTCGGCCTGACTTCGTCGCTCGAGCCTTTGGCCGCGCTCAAGGATCAACTGGTCGTGGTGAGTGGCCTGCACAACGATGTGGCAGGGCCCGCCGTGAACCTTCACCTTGCCGGCTTCGCGGCGCTGCTCTCTGGTATTCGGCCTGACGGCAGTAACATTGCCATGACCATGGATCAGGTGCTGGCGGAGGCGTGGCGCGGTCAAACCAGCTTGCCGTCGCTGGAGCTTGGAGGCGACATGAGCTCCGGAGAGTTCGCCAACAACTCCGGACAAATTTGCGAGGAGCTGCCCTGCTCGACTGCTTGGGCGATCTCGTACGGTGAAGGTGGGCAGCGCAAGCCGACAGAACTAAGCCCTCAATCGGCCTTCGATCGGGTGTTCGCTGGCGGCCCCCCGCCCATGCCCGGCTCAGTGGCTACGCCCGAGCCGTCGTCAACGGGCAACGAGGAGCTGGCTCGGCTCCGCAGCTATCGCAAGAGCATTTTGGACCACGTCAACGCTCGGACGAAGGCGCTGCAGGCGCGGCTGGGCAAGTCGGATCGTTTGAAGCTAGACGGGTACCTCAGCGCCATCCGCGAGCTCGAGCAGCGGATCGAGGGCTTGCCGACGGCCGGCGGGGGCGGAGTACGAGGACCGGGCTGCCAAGGCGCGAGCCCGCAAGGCGAGCTCAGCGCGTACGAAAGCTATCCAGCGCGACTCGAGGCGTTGTTGGACGTTACCGCGTTGGCCTTGGCCTGTGACGCGACTCGCGTCGTCACGTTCATGCTCGCGGAAGCCGAAAGCGAGTACACCTTCGACGTGCCGGGCGTCAGCGCGGGCGACGGTCACCACGGCACTTCTCATCATGGCAGCGAGAGCGCCAAGCTGGCCCGCGTTGCGCTAATCGACCGCTGGTACGTGGAGAAGGTGGCGTACCTTGCGGCCAAGCTCAACTCGTTTGGAGAGGGCACGAGCAGCGTGCTGGGCAACACCGTCCTGCTCCACACCGCGGAAATGGGCGATGGCGACTCGCACTCCTACTTCGACATGCCCGTCGTGCTGGTGGGAGGACAGAACGGCCTCTTGCCCAGCAGCCGACACGTTCGGGCCGAGGGGCGCCCCATCGCCGACCTCTACCTTTCTCTGTTCAACTCCCTCGGAGTCCCGAAAACCTCCTTCGGTAACGGCACGGCAGCCCTCACACTCGACGCCTAATTGAGTCTCTCGCTGGGTTAGCTAACTCATGCATTTTCTATTGATTACCTGTTGCGCGGTGCTGGCGGGCGCTTGCACTGGCGATATCGGATCCAAGGGCGGCACGGTCGGTGGTGCGCCCCCCAGTGACCCAAAAATGCTGGGAGACGCGCAACCTTTGCCAGACGGGAGGGCGCAGTTCGAATGCGATCCCACTGCAGAACGCACGCCTCCGGCTCGGCGTGTGCGCCGGCTCACGCCCGAGCAGTACACGAACAGCATTGCCGTTCTGTTGGGTGGGCGTCAACCCGGCGACACCGCCCTGCCTCAGCCTCCTTTGAGTTTCTCCTCTCCGCTCGACCCCATCGATGAAGCTACGGCAGCGGGACTACGCTACAGCACCGCCTCCGGAACACAGACTATCCGGGATCTCGAGTTTCCGCGGGCCCTTGCCACCGGCGATCGGGTGGCCACCGAGCTCGTGCAATCACTCAAAGCTGCCAGCTGCTGGGGCGCCGATAGCACCGGCCCTGGGCGGGACACCTGCTTGGATCAGCTTCTCCAGGACAGAGGCTCGATCCTCTTCCGCCGTCCGCTGACGCAAAGCGAGCTCAGCAAGTACGGCGCCTTCGTTCGCAACGATGCCGAGCCCACGGGCGCCCAACTCGGTCCGGATGGCGCACTCGCCTTGGCTTTCCAAGCCATGCTGCTCGCGCCGCAGTTCTTGTTTCAACCCGAGATCGGCACCGAAACGGGGGCGGGGCGCGTAGCGCGGCTAACCCCGTTCGAAATAGCCAGCGCCGTTTCCTTGGCCATAACTGGCGGCCCGCCGGATGCAACACTTTGGGACGCAGCCATTCGAGGGGAACTTTCCGTACCCGAGCAAATCAAGCCGCAGGTAGCGCGACTGGCAGCAGGTCCGAACGCTTGGGGTGCTCGCACGTTCGTGTCCGAGTACTTCGACATTCGGCGTGTGCTCAGCGTTCCAAAAGCGGCGGACATGAACTCGACCGGCTGTCAGTACCAGCGGAGTCGCGCCGTTCTGCAAGCAGAAATGCTGGTGAACGATTTGTTCGCGAGCAACGCTCGCCGTGACTTTTTTACGACGCTCCTTACGACGCCAGCTCAGTATTACGATTGCTCGACCGCGGGATTGTTCGGCCTGAGCGACGGACCGCAGACTGACGCCGCTCCCGTCCGCGTAGAGCTGCCGGGACAGCGCGCGGGGCTACTGACGAGCCCTGCAGTCATGGCTGGTCTGGCCAAACGCGAGGAAACACTGCCCGTGCGGCGTGGCAAGTTCGTCAACCTGGAGCTGCTTTGCTACGATGTTCCCAGCCTGCCACTCGAAGCCATTCCGCCGATCGAAGCGGACGTTTCGATGCTGACGCAGCGTGAGGTGCTTCATACGTTGCACGGAACGGGAACCCCGACTTGTTATGGTTGTCATCAAGATCTAGATCCGGCCGGTCTGGCATTCGAAGGCTACGATGTGAACGGCGGCTACCGCACCACGGAGCATGGAAAGAGCATCGACGCATCGGGCCACTTCCGGATTGACGGTTCCGGTGTGTTGCGAACAGCCTGGGCAGCGCCCGACCCCGCGGATAACACCATCACTGCCGCCGGTTCGTTTACGGACGCGGTCGACCTGATGAGTAAGATCGCCAATACCCCTGCAGTTCAGCAATGCATCATGCGAAACGGCTTCCGCTACTTCGCGGGTCGTCAGGAGCTGGCCTTTGACAGCTGCTCGTTGAAAAAGGCAGAGAACGACTATCTGCCGCAGGGCGATTACGTCGAGTACCTCGCCACGCTGCTCTCGTCTGACTCATTCCTTCTTCGCAGCTATTAGCGGCTACCACGTTTATTTTGGAGTAGGCAGCATGGTCCGTTTCAATCGTTCGATACTAACCAGCCGTAGGTCCTTCATCGAGAAGCTTGGGCTTGGCGTGGGTGCCGCTCTTCTGGCCCCCCTTGGAATGAATTTGATCACCGAGGCGCGAGGGCAAGCCGTGGAGCGCAAGCTTGCCATGTTCTGGCTGGCTGGTAACGGCATCAATCCGTTCTGGGTGTTCACGCCGAAGGACTTGCCAAAGGAATTCCAAGAGGATATCTCCCAAATTGAAAATCAACAGGAGCCGGGTGAAGTCCGAAGCCCTGACCTCGTCAATACGACCCAGTTCACCCTGCCAGATGCCTTCCAGCCGCTCGCTCCTTATCGTAATCAGCTAGCGTTGCTCGAGGGCTTCAAAAATAATCCGCGCAAAGGTGAAGACGCTGGCCACGGTGCTGGCTTCATGGCGTTGAGCTGTGTACCGGGAGCCGACAACGATCACCTCGTCCCTGGCGGAATCACGCTCGATCAGCAGCTGGCGAAGAGCATCAGCGCAAATACGCCTAAGCGGTCGATACTGATCGGTCAGTCCAGCCAGGCGGGCGAAACCGTGAATACCTTGTTCGCGCGAGGGCCTAGTGAAGCCGTTCCGGCGTATCAGAGCCCGGCCGCCCTTTACCGGGACATGTTCGCTGGACTGACCCCTCCGCCTGCTATGACAGGCTCCAGCGCTGGGCAAGCGGCGCTCAACAAGAACCGATTGTTGTTCGATGCAATTCGCGGCGATATCGCGCTACTCGAAAGCTCTTTCGCGGCGGAAGAGCGCATCAAGCTCGCTAGGTACCTCGAGGTCATCGAAGACTATGAAAAGGGCCTGAGCGCGAGCCTGAACCTATCCTGCGATGGCGGACCGATGCCGCAGGCGGGTGAGCTCGACCCGGTCGATGCGATGGTGGCTTTGAACGCACTCGCGAGCGTTGCCATGGTCTGCGGAATGACGAACGTGATGGGCGTAAACATCGGCACCATGGACTCGCACGATTACGGGCCGAATCTGAGCAAGCTGCACATTGGTCGCTTCACTAAATCGGGCATGCCGCTCGAAAACGCTAACGGAACTAGCCTCGGCGACGTCGGCCACGAGCAGGCGGACATCAATGAACCCGTCATCAGCGGAGTGTATCAGTGGATGACCGCAATGTCGGCAGCCACCCTGGAGAAGCTCAAGCAGATACCATCGGGAAACGGAACACTATTCGATAGCACCCTGGCAATGTTCACCAGCGACAACGGGGAAACGCACCATTCGAATCATCAGCGTTGGAATCTCGCGCTTGTCGGCAAGATCGGCAGCCTGAAGCTCCAGGGACAGTACGTGCGCTACCCTGGTTCCGCTGAGCGATCGCTGCTCGACGTCTACACCGCAATTCTGGAGGGCTTTGGCGTATCCGCCAGTGGCTTTGGCGTGCATCAGGACGGTTTGGGCCCCAACGTGCGAGCCCAAGGCCCCCTCCCAGAGCTCATCTAAGCGCCCGCGAATGGTCGGGTCGGTCGATGATCGCGGCCGATGTCGGCCGGTGTTCTGCAGCTTTTGAGGCATGGTTGCCGCAGCTGGCCGTGACCAGCGCCAGAGCCAACCAGCCAGCGCGTCCGGGGGACCTAAGTGAAGCGGCTGTTGCCAGCTTAGTGCAGTAGCCGCCACTCGAGCGAAAGTCCGCCGTCCACCAGCGGCCTGCCCAGCTGGACGTGGCTTTCGTCGGCGAAGTCGACTCGAATGGGCTCGGGCGACCACGCCAAGTGTCCGTCGAGCCGGAGCCACCACTCAGGCGTTAGAGCGTAGCTGACGCCGAGCGTGGTCGATCCGAACCAGGTCGTGGCTACGCCGTTGGTCGATCGGAATGGCGGGGTCGCAGCTCCGGTCACTCGAGCAGCTACGAAGCCGGCGCCCAGGCCCAACCCCAACACCACCTTGCGCGCGTTGACCAACGAATACACTCCGTGCGCTCGAGCGACGCTCAGGCGAACGCTGGCGCTGCCTTCGTCGCGCTCGGCGACCCCCGGGATCACGCTAAAGGCGCCGTCCGCGTCCAAAACCAACCGACGTGTGGGGCGCATGCCGAACCCCAAGCCCGGCGCCAAGCTGGGCGATACTCCGCCAGGGCTCGCGAACACCGAAGCGCCGACTCGGACTCCTAGCCAGGGCGCGCTGGGTCGAGCGAGTTGGCGGTCCACCGTCTTTTCCACAGCCGGGGAAGGCGCCACCTGACCTCGGGACGGGTGGCGAGCGCGCACCTCGAGCAGTGATGCGTGTACCAGCTCCACGGCGAGGAGCGCTGCCTGTCCAGGCTGGAGCGAGGCCGTGAGATCGATATGGCGGCTGGCCGCCTTGCCGGTCACGAGCTCGACGACACACACGCGCAGTGCCGGCTTGGGACCAGGCAGCAAACGCAGCTCCACGGCGCCCAGCGCTCCAGCACGGTCGATCGCAGTGCGCGTTGCACTGTCGTCCGTGCAGCCCCCGAGCGGCGGTTGCGAAGCCACTTGCACCTCGAGACCCAGGGCTTGAAGCTCGGCTTCCACACGCTGCTCGGCCTTGGGCCAGCCTCCGCTCTGCTCCGCTAGAGTCACCAGCAGGATGCGACCCTTGTCGGCCTCAGCGTTGCGCGGCGTCAAGCAGGCGCACGCGCTGATCCACGCCAGCGTTAAGAGCTGTCTCAGGCGACGAACCGGTGCAATCAATGGCTGGCGAGCGATTGCGCGAGCTGAGCATAACTGCCGGCCGGGTACAGCCGCAGATAGCGATCCGCTGCCGCTTTTGCCTTTTCCGGGCGCCCCGCGCGCTGCTCTGCCGAAATGAGGCGCCCGAGGGCCTGATCGGCAAAGCGGTCGGCCGCTCCTTCCGCCAGGTACTGATTGTACCAAGAGGCGGCCTCTGCGGGGCTCGACTCGTCTTTGAGACGTCCGAGCAGGAAGGCTGCTCGCAGGCCGCCTGGGGTAGCTCGACAGCGCGCTCGCAAAGCCAGCAGCGCACGGTCGGCCCGCGAGTTGTCGCGAGCCAGCCGCGCGACGTCCGCCAGCTCGGAGAGCTCGGAGCAGCCCAAGCTGCTGACCAGGCGATCAAAGCCCAACTCTTGCACCTTCACCAAAGCCTGACGGTGGTCGCCTGCCGCATGCAGCTCGAGCCAAGTAGGCTCGGTGGCAGGCCCACTTTTGCCAGCCGTTTCCGGCAGCGACCCCGACGTCGTCTTTCCCGTCACTGGAGCACCTTGCTCGGATTCCTGGACGGAGGTCGTATCGGCACCACTTGCTGGGCTAGCGAGCTTCGCGGTGGGCTCGCGGTCGATGGAGACCTGCGAACCGAGCACGCTGAGCGACTGCCCCAGCTCGAGCTTCACTTTCGACCTGCCGAGCTGTCCGCCACTCACCTGAACGGAGCCCTCCTGCACCTGCACGACGAGCTTTTCAGCAGCTGGATCGTAACCTACCGAGAAGCGCGTCCCTACGGCTTCCACCAAATAAGAGCCTGCTCGCACCGCCCAGTCCGTTCCCTGCTTGGGCTTCACGCTCGAGACTACCTTGCCGCGATCCAGCACCACCCCCACGCGCTTGCCGCTGTGCTCTAGGTGCGCGGTGCTGCCTTCGGCAAGCTCGAGCTCACCGCGATCCCCGACTAGCTGCGAAGTCGGCGCTTTCACGCTCGACCACCAACGCTCGTTGACTACCACCGGGCTTTTCGCCACCTCGGTCGGATGGTTTGCGGTTTTGAGCCATAGCGCTGTTCCCGCCACACACACACCAGCCAGCACCAATGGCAAGAGCCACCGGCCCGACCAGGCTTGGCGCTTGTTCGCGCTCACGGCTTCCACCAGGCGAGCTCGCTGACGAGCCTGCGTGCTCTCCGAAAGGACGGGAGTGGCGTCCCTCACTGCCTCCGACATGCGATCCAGTGCCCTCACGGTGCACCTCCTAAGCTAACCGGGCTAAACTTGCCCAAGAGATTCGGGCTCAAGCGCGCTGCGAGCGTCTCGAAACGGCGCTCCGCTTTGGCGAGTGACCTCTTCGCAGTGGGCACGGAGCAGCCGGTCAGCTCCGCCACTTCCGGCATCGTGCGCTCATCCAGATGGCGCAGCGCAAAGATCGTTCGTTCTGCGGCCGGCATGCTGCCGAGCACCTGGAACACCGAACGCAAGAGCTGCCGCGCTTCGTGGTCATCGCCGTAGGCTTCCGTAGGCGCGACCTTGCTCTTCTCCGTGTACAGCCACCGTCGCAGCTTTCGCCGCTTGAGCTCGCTGAGCACGACGTTCACCGCCACGCTCACCACCCAACTGCCTAGCTTTTCGCATTCGCGAATTTGCCCAATATTGCGCAGCACGCGCAAAAACGTCTCCTGCACGAGGTCGTCGTGGTCCGAATCCGGACCGATGAGTCGGAAGATGACTCGGTTCACGTCCCGGCAGAAGCGGTCGTAAAGGCGGGCGGCGGCTTGCGGCGCATCGGAATGCGCGAGCTCCAGCAGCTCCTGATCCGTGCCAGTCCAGGTCAGCAACTGAAGCTGCGCGCTGGGGCGCGGGCGTGTCGGCTCGGGTTGTGGTGTGGCCACTCTTATCCACAGACTATTGGGAACCTGGAAGCGGGTCACCTCGTTTCATGAGCTGCCTAGGGCGCCGCGCGAGTCTTCAAGTTCAACAGTCACCCTGGAAACAGCTGGGTGCCGCAGGACTATTTCGTTTGTCATGGCTTCAGGTAGTGAAATCAGGCTGGATGTGAGCCCGTGTGCGCGCACTTTGCTCTCGTCCCGACTGCGCGGCATCATGAGCGGATGACCCCAGGAACCGCAAACCGGGCAGGCGCTGCTCGCTCGCGTGTTCCCAGCAACGTTTGCTTCGTTGCGCTTTCGTGCGCGTGGCTCCTCGCCTGTGACCCGCGCGTGAGCGCGGTGCTCCCGCCTCTCGAGCTCGAACCGGTCGAGCCGGCGGGCTCGATCTACGCGGCGGCCGTGCAGCGGACGCCCGGGCTGGCGGCATATTTTCGGTTCTCGGAGCCGGGCGGGCTGACCGCCGTGGATCGCGTAGGGAGCTACCGCCTGGAAGGGAAGGAGGGAGCGTCTCTTGGAGGAGAAGGCGGCGCGATTCCGGACGATCCAGAGCAGGGAGCGGCGACGTTCGACGGGAACGTGGCGTCGCGCCTGAGCATGGCTTTCCCCCCGAAGTTCCAAGCATTCGTCGGCGAGCTGTCGCTAGAGCTCTGGGTGAAGCTGCGCGGCGTAAAAGAGGGCTGTTTCCAACCCAGCGACGGCCGGACGAAACTGATTTGGGTCCAAGGGGATACCGGCGCAGCCTGGGGACTGGCGTTAGCCGAAGAAGGCGCGCTCACCTTCGAGGTGCAGCTAGACAATTTCGATGATCCGTATCTGGTTTTGACTACGGAGACCGTGCCAGGCCTGCTGGAGCGAGCGAACGATCTCAAGTGTGCTGAAGGCCGCTGGCAACACGTCGTGGCGACCTTCGACGTAGCTGCGGAGGCCGGCAACCTGCAGATCTACGTGGATGGACAGCTGACGCCCAGTAACGGTCAGCTTCACCCGTTAAACTTCGACGGTGTTTCGCCGCAGTCGCGAATTGCGGGCTTCGAGCCCGACCCTCGGTTGGACGTGGGCGGCTCCGGCGCGGCCTTCGATGACGGAACGGGGCTCCTCGAATCGTTGGGCGAGCCGCTTGACGGTTCGATTGACGAGCTTGCCATCTACCGGCGAGCGCTGACGGCGGACGAAGTCGCCGCACACTTCGAAGCCGCAAGCCCCGAGTAGAGCGCTAACAACGGGCGCAGCGTCAGCGACGGCGCGCGTCAGCGACGTGCGCGCGTCAGCGACGTGCGCGCGTTAGCCACGTCGACGCCGCGCTACGAGCAGCGCGGCGAGGACGACCAGCGACG
>JAYUYU010000839.1:0-8880 GCA_043752365.1 Myxococcales bacterium
ACCAGCGGCTGTTGGTACGGGCGCTCCCAGAACGAAGCAAGCAGCGCGCGAATCAACAGCTGGGTCGCCGATGACATGCGCGCGTGCGGCGGCATCTCGAACGAGCGCAGCTCGACCAACCCGAGCCGCCCGGTCGGACCGTCTGGCGAGTAAAGCTTGTCGATGCAAATCTCGGTGCGGTGCGTGTTGCCCGTAACGTCGACCAACAGGTTGCGGAAGATGCGATCAACCAGCCACGGCGGACAATTTGCGCCCCGTTCCGGCAGGCGTGAAATGGCGAGCTGGAGCTCGTGAACCGAGTCGTCACGGCCCTCGTCGGTGCGCGGGGCTTGCGAGGTGGGGCCGATGAAACGGCCGGAAAATAGGTACGAGAGCGCGGGGTGGTTGTGCCAGAACGCCAGCAGGCTGGCGAGCAAGTCCGGCCGGCGCAAGAACGGGCTGTCTGCCGATGTGGCGCCGCCCATCACGAAGTGATTGCCGCCGCCCGAACCGATGTGCGCGCCATCCAGCTCGAACTTCTCCGCTACCAAATGCTCAGCGCGCGCCTCCTCGTACAAGAGCTCCGTCTGCGCCACTAGCTCTGGAAAAGAGCGCACGAACGGTACGTTGACTTCGATCACGCCAGGATCGGGCGTGACCTTGAAGTTGCCGAGCCGCGGGTCGTCGGGCGGGCCGTAGCCCTCCAACTGCACCGGCATGCCGAGCTCTTTGGCGGTCAGCTCGATGGCGGCCACTAGCTCGAGGTACCCCTCGAGCGTGGCGACCGGCGGCATGAAGATGCACAAGACGCCGTTGCGTGGCTCGGCGACCAGCGCGGTGCGCACGATGCCGCTAGCCGATTCGAACGCCGTAGGCGCCGTGCGCCGCACGCCCAGCTGATCGAGGCCGGGCTTCGGCGGATGTACGCCCGGCGCCGTGCCGGCAGCGCCGCGTCCCCGTTCGAAGCGGCGCGGCTCGGGGCTACCGGTGAAGACCTGTGGCGCCGCCTGCGCGCCGCGCGGCCCGACCGGAAACGTGAATTGGCGGGGCAGCGGGGCCCGCGGCTGAAACGGATCCAGCGGCGGCTCGTGACCACGCTCGTCCGTCTTGGCCCACGGCTGCGAGTCGAGGGGCAGCCGAAAACCTGCGGCCGAATCGCCAGGAATGAGGAAACAATGCTCGTCGCGCAAGAACCAACGGCCGCTGACCCAACCGTCCCCATGCGCCAGCGGCAGCGCGTAGCCGACCACTTGATTGAGACCCTGGCGAAACACACGCGTCAGCCGTTCACGCTCGAACGGATCGTCGAGCCGTGACTCGAGCGGATCGACGTTGGTGGGCAGGCGGCGCTCGCGCCACAGGTAATACCAGGCGTCTTCGTACACCGGCATGGTGCCCGGTTGCTCCACACTCAGCAGCTCGGTCAGGCGCTTCAGGAAGGCCGCGGCGTGCTCGGGGCCGTGCCCCTGGTCGCTGCCGGCCAAGGCAATCAGCGACGGATCTTGCCAGGTGGGCACGCCGTCGTGGCGGAAGAAGCACGACAACGCCCAGCGCGGCAGCTGCTCGCCCGGGTACCACTTGCCTTGCCCGTGAAACAGAAAGCCGCCAGGTTGCCAGGCGCCGTGCAAGCGCCGCAGTAGCCGGTCGCCCATTTCTTGCTTCCGACCGCCCATGGCCGCGGTGTTCCACTCGGGCGCGTCGGGCTCGCGGCTGCTAACGAACGTGGGCTCGCCGCCCATCGTGAGCCTGACGTCACCTTCGACCAGCCGGCGATCGACATCCTTGCCGCAAGCAACCAGCGCCTGCCACTCTTCTTCAGTGTAGGGCTTGGTGACGCGGGGGCGGTCAATGACGCGCTCGACCTTCATCTCGAAGCCGAACTCGGCCTCGATTTTCTCGAACAGCCCGCCCTCGATGGGCGCCGCCGACGCGGGCTCGGGCGAGCACGCCAGCGGAATGTGACCCTCGGCGGCGAACAAGCCCGACGTCGGATCCAGCCCAATCCAGCCGGCCCCAGGCACGTAGGCCTCGCACCATGCATGCAAATCCGTGAAGTCCGTCTCTGGGCCGGTGGGACCCTCGAGCGCCTTTTGATCGGGAACCAACTGAATCAGGTAGCCAGACACGAAGCGCGCGGCGATGCCGAGCTCACGCAACACGTGCACCAACAGCCAGCTGGAGTCACGGCACGAGCCCTTGCCCTTTTCCAGCGTTTCTTCCGGCGTCTGGACGCCTGGCTCCATGCGGATGACGTAGTCGACCGCCTCACGCACCGCGCGGTTCACGTCGACCAGAAAATCGACGGTCACGCGCGGCTTTAGATCGAGCTGCGACATGAGCGCACGAAACAGCGGACCGGGCTCGCCCTTGACCAAGTAGGGCGCTAGCTCGCGCAGCAGCGAGGCCGAATAAACGAACGGGCACTTTTCTGCGCTTTCGTCGACGAAGAAGTCGAACGGATTGATGGCTTCGAGGTCGACCACCAAATCGACGCTGACCGAGAACTCCGTGGTGCGCTCCGGCACGACCACACGCGCCAGGAAATTGCCCTGGGGGTCTTGCGTCCAGTTCACGAAGTGCTCGCGAGGCTCGATGCGCAGCGAGTAACTGAGGACCGGCGTGCGCGTGTGTGGCGCCGGCCGCAGCCGCACCACTTGCGCGCCGAGCAGCGCCGGCGATGCGTAGCTGTAGCTAGTCTTGTGGGTGAGCGCGACACGAATGGCCATGATTTCGAAACCTTACGAGGCGGTGACTAAAACTCGAAGAACTGCGCCGCAACGGCGGAGCCCACTTGGTTGAGCTGCCCCTGCAGTTCATCTAAGTACTGATGCAGCCCTTGCTCCATGATCTCGCCAATTTTCGCGTACTCGAGCTCGGAGCGGAGCCTGCCCACGAGCCGCTCGGCCTCGCTCTCGAACGAGCCCAGCGGCGCGCCCGAGATTGAGTGCAGGCTCTCTTGTGCGTGGCGCACGCAGCGCAAAATGCTGCGCGGAAAGTTGCGATCGAGCAGCAAAAATTCGGACACCGCCTCCGGCGTCGTGACATGCCAAATTTGGCGATACATTTGCAGCGCGCTGGCGGAGTTCAGCAAAGTGGTCCAGCCCAATTGGTCGGAGTTGCTACCCACACTGGTTTGGACCTGCAACTGCGTCTGCGTTCCCTGCGACTGCGTCTGCGTCCCCTGCGACTGCGTCTGCGTCCCCTGCGACTGCGCCTGCGTCCCCTGCGACTGCGTTGGGGTCTTCGGCGCCGGCTCGGGGGACGCAGCTTGCGCGGGCGACAGCAGGAAATACTTCACGTCCAAAATGCGCGAAGTCTTGTCAGCGCGTTCCAACATGCGTCCCAGGTGGGCGAAGTGGTAGGCCTCGCCCCGAGACAGCGTAGCGTTGGTGACACCTTCGAAGTAGATTCCAGCGCGTTTCACGCGGCCGCAGAACTCGATCAGGTCTTCCGGCTGCGCGTCGGGGCGAGCCGCCTGCTGGACCATCAGGTAAAATTCGTTCAGTTCTTGCCACATTTCGCGCGAAATGATGTCGCGCACGCTGCGCGCGTTCTCACGGGCGCGCGACACGCTGGACCAAATAGAGCTCGAATATTCCTCGTCGAACGTCAGAAATTGCGTGACGTTGGCCGGCGTGGCGCGGCCGTACTTCTTCTCGAAAAATTCCTGATCGCCGGTGGTCAAAACCAATGAGGCCCAGTCGCGCTCACCGTGAGCCGAGCTCTCGAGCATCAGGTTCAAGCTGACGTCGATGAAGCGGGCGACGTTTTCGGCGCGCTCGACGTAGCGGCTGGTCCAATACAAGGCGTCCGCGACGCGGCTCAGCATGGCGCGTGTCCCGGCTGCGAGGGAGCTGTTTTCCGATTGATGCGCATCACGATGCCAATACCCACGTGTCTTTGCTGCCGCCCCCTTGCGACGAATTGACGACCAAAGAGCCCTTCTTCAGAGCCACGCGCGTCAGCCCGCCCGCCGTTACTTGGATCTTCTGCCCGTACAGGACATAGGGCCTTAGGTCGACGTGACGCCCTTCGATTTGATCGCCAACGATGGTCGGCACCCGCGACAGCGAGAGCGTGGGCTGCGCGACGTAGCCGCGCGGATTTTTCTTGATGCGCTCGGCAAAGTCGACGCGTTCGGCCGCCGTGGAGTGGGGGCCGACCAGCATGCCGTAGCCGCCGGCGCCGTCGGTCGCCTTCACCACCAAGTCTTCGAGGTGGTCCAGCACGTACTTGCGATCGTCTTCGTGGGTGCAAATGTACGTGGGCACGTTGGGGATGATGGCATCCTGATCGAGGTAGTACTTGATGATGCGGTCCACGTAACGATAGATGGCTTTGTCGTCGGCTACGCCAGTGCCCGGCGCGTTGGCCAGCGCTACGCGGCCTTTGAGGTACACCTCGAAAATGCCCGGCACGCCCAGCAGCGACTCGGGCCGAAACGCCAGTGGATCCATGAAGTCATCGCTCACGCGGCGGTAGACGACGTCGACGCGCTGTAGCCCAGCGGTGGTGCGCATTTGCAAGAAGCCGTCGCGCACGACCAAGTCGAACGGCTCGACCAGCTCCACGCCCATCTGCTGCGCTAGAAAGGCGTGCTCGTAGTACGCGCTGTTGTAGCGTCCCGGCGTCAGCACCACGATCCGTGGATCGGAAACGGCGTCCGGCGCCAAGTGGCGCAGCGTTTCCAACAACCGGAGCGGGTAGTCGTCGACCGGGCGCACCCGCAAGCTCTCGAAGATTTTCGGGAACGTGCGCTTCAGCACCTGGCGATTTTCGAGCACGTAGCTAACGCCCGACGGACAACGCAAGTTGTCTTCCAGCACGTAAAACTCGCCGTTCTTGTCGCGCACCAAGTCTGTGCCGGTAATGTGGCACCAAATACCGCGCGGCGGCTTCACGCCCTCGCACTGCGGTCGGTAGTCGGCGCAGGTCTTGACCAGCTCGGTGGGGACGATGCCGTCTTTGAGGATCTTCTGCTCGCCGTACACGTCGGCGATGAACAGGTTGAGCGCTTCGATGCGCTGCTTGAGCCCGCGCTCCAAGCGCTCCCACTCTTTGGCGGAGATGATGCGAGGAATGATGTCGAACGGGAAGATGCGCTCGGCTTCACCCTTCAGGGTAAAGGTGATGCCCATGCTGAGCAGGGCGCGCTCGGCCGCCGCCTGGCGGCCCAAGAGCTCCCCGGTGCGCAGTCCGTTGATGCCGTTGACGAGTCGATCGCAGCCTGGCCGGGGCGAGTCCGGCGCCTCGAAAATCTCGTCGAAAAACGGTCCGTTCTGCGGGTCGTAGCCGTGGAATTTCATCCGCTTCGTGCTTTCTAGGGCATCCAAACGTGCTCGTTGCATCTGCCGAGCTTCGCGAATATTTCAGGTTTGTTTCGCGCTGACCAGGGGCCGGGGCAGCCCGCCCACGGGTAGCCTCAAATCGGGATGATTTATGCGGCCTAGGTCGCGGACCTGTTCATGGGACGCGCGATTGGCTCAGGAGCCTGGCCCGAGGTCAAGCTGCGTTTGCGGCGCGTCTAGGCTGGGCGCGCGGCGCCCGGGTGCCTTGTATGCGGCGCAAACCCAGCCGTGCTTTTCGACGACAGGCGCCGTTTCGTTGCGCGCTTCCGTCGCTACGGCAGGCGGCGTTGGCGAAAATGGGGCTCCGCCGCTAAGGACGCCAAATAGTCGACGAATCCGAGCCTTTTCCCGATGAAATCTGCGCGCTTGGTTTCACCCAAGCAAGCCTCGGGTGCGCCGAACACGTATGTCGACAGGTAGCCAGTCGTGCACTCGAACGGCAGCTTCTGCTCGGTCAGCCCCTGCGCGAGCTGTTCGAGGTCTTCAAACTCGAACAGCTGACCATTGCCGTCGTCCGGGACGAAGCTGCTCGAATTGACCGGCAAGCCGCCGTCCAGGTCCCGAAAGCGGCCGACCTCGTCGTAGTGCTCGAAGCCGAAGCCGATCGGATCGAAGCGCGAGTGGCAGGCTTTGCACGCCGGATCCTTGGCGTGGATTTCTTCGTAGTGTTGGCGAGTCGTGAAGGTGCCAGGCTGCGGCGCGCTGAGCACCGGAACGGAGGGCGGCACCACCGGGGGTTCGCGACACAGCAAGCGCTCCATCACCAGCACGCCGCGCTTGGTGGGTGACGATGAAGCGGGGCCAGCCAGCGCCGCCAACAGCGAGCCCTGCGCCAAGATGCCAATACCGCGCCCGGCGGGCCTTGGCGTGACCGCGTAGTCGGAGGCGGGCGCTGGGAAGCCATAGAAGGCCGCCAGGCTGGCGGTCGGGTTCGTGAACGACGCCGTCAATAGCTCGGCCAAGCCGCCGTTCTGCGAAACGACTACCTCACCCAAGAAGCGCCGTGTTTCGCCGACCATTTGGTCGCGCAACACCTCGAATTCGGCGACGCCCGGTTTGCTGATGCTGCTGGTGCGCCCATAGCCGAGCCACGAGTCGAAGAACTTTTCAACCACCACCAGGCCCTTGTCACTCACCAGCAGCTCGCGCGCAGCAGCTTCCAGCGCGGCGGGCGTCGCAAGCTGACCGGCCTCGGCCCGGGCCAACAAGTCGTCGCTGGGCGTAGTGCCGGTGAAGTCGTAGGCCAGCTGGGTCGCCAGCTCGGCGGGCGAGAGCTGGTAGGTGCCAGCGTCCAGGCTCCCCACCTCGCGGCGATACACGACGTGCGGCGACTGCACCAAGGCGCGCGTCACGAAGCGGATCCCGGTCGCGAAATCTTTCGCAGCCGCCACCTGCTGAAAGAGCGCCAGGTAGCGGGCGCTTTCTTCGACCGTGGGCGCGCGCCGGAATAGCCGCTTGCCGTACTTGTCGACGAACTGCTGGGCGCAAGCTGCGTCGGCGCCAGCTGCCGAACACGGCAGTAGGGCCAAAAGCGCGGCGCCGCTGACGGCCGCGCCCAGGGCGTCGCCGGCCACGTCAAGCTCGCCCGCCGTCTGTTTGCCGACGACCAGCAGGCTGGAGTCGTTGTCGAAGCCGTGGGTCGAAATCGGATCGGCGCTCAGCTTGGCAGTCCAAGCGCTCTTCACCTCCGGAAACACGTCCGACAAAGTGTTCGTGAACTCGCTGCGGCTGAGCCGGCGCAAGCGCGGAGCCCCGACCTTGGAAGCGCCGCACACACCGCTGGGATCTGCCCCCGGGCCGCTGCCTCCGCCCGAGGTAGCGCCGCCATTCGCCGAGCTTTTCCTGTCGCCGCCCGACGCACCGCATGCAACCAGCGCGAGTATTGCCACGAGGCCCATGGCGGGAGCAGAACCAAGCCAAGGCTTCACGTGAGCACCTCCTGCACGGCGCCGGTGGCGTCCGGGAAGCTGCCCGTAACGCCCATGGCCTGACACAGCGAGAGGTACAAATCACCGGCGGGGCGACTGGTCGGAAAAGTTACGACTTGGCCGGCCTTCAACGCGCCGCCGCCGCCGCCAATGATGACCGACGGTACGTAGGCCAGCACCGCCGGGGCCGGGCCGGGTTGCAGCGGGTACGTATCGGTTTTGTGATCGGCGCCGTCGCCGATTTCGCTCATCAAGTACACGATCGTATTGTCGATGACCTTGTGGCTCGGGTCGGCCGGGTCGGGCTCGAGCAGCGGCGTCAACGCGTGCGTCAACAGCTGCTGGACGAACCAGCGCTGGCAGGTCGCAAATTTCTCGCGCACCGCGACGTCGAGCCCGACTTGTGGATGCGGATTTTGCTGCGGCTGCGTGTGCGACAGCACGCTGTGGTGCGCGCCAGGCGTGCCCATGAAGCCGAAGTCGAACTCGCAGTTGGTGTACATGGGCTGCACCGCGACGACCTGGCGCGCGTTGCACTGCAAGGCCGCGCCGGCGACTTGCAGCTGCGCGGCGAGCAGCTTGGGGAAGTTCTCTTCCTTGAGGAAAAAGTCGTCGGGCTGCCCAGCCGCTGCGGCCCGCAGCGCCTCGACGGCGCTCAGCGTGGGCGCCTTGTCGCAGCTCACACCCGCGCCAGAGCCCGAGCCGGCCTTCAAACCGCGAATCGCCTCCAGGTGCGTTTGCAGCTTGGTTTGCTCGGCGGTCAGGGCCTTCAGCTCCTTCTGCAACCCCTCGAGCTCGGCCTCGGTGAGCGAGCGCAGCGCGTTGGTCAACGCGACATCGGGGTCGGGACCGGGCGCAGCCGGCACCATGCCCTGCCCCAGGCCCGCGAACGCCGCGTCATAGGCGGCCAGCGGATTCTTCTCGGGCACGACCGGCGTGCCGTCCCACATCAGCTTGCCGTCCTTGTCTAGGCCGAACGGACGATGCGCGCACGCTCCCAAAATCAGCGGCTGCACGTTCAAGCCGGCGGCAATCTGATGCTCGAGCGTCACACGCGAGGCCGTGTCGCCGGGTAGCGTATCGACCCCGCCGCTTTGGCCCGACAGCGCGACCACCAGCGCTTCGTGCGTCATCGCGCCTTTCGGGTACTTGATGCCCTGAATCACCGTCGTGTACGCTTTGAGCTGCGCCTGCAGCGGGCCCAATATGCTGACGCCTGACTGATCGAGCGCGAAATTCGTTGGGTCACTGGCCATGACCTGCGGCGCAAAGTGCTCGGGCGGCGCGCCGTGCGGCATGTAAAACAGCATGAAGCGCTTGGGCGCCGGCGTGCTTTGCGCCAACGCCACGCGCGAAAGCCGCGCCGCAGCTGACGCCGTGAGGCCCAAACCCAGCGCGCCCAGGAACATGCGCCGGCGCACACGAAGCGAAGCGTTGCTATGACCCATCTTGCTCCCCGTTTCGTAGCACGGGGGCGGTCGCCAGCCAGCCAAGACACCTACAAAAGCGCGTTTGGCACCGGTCCCACACGGTACCGGTGCCAAACGCGGGCCGGGGCCGGGGGCTGGAAAGTGGTAGCTTGGGCGGACCGTGCCTCGCCGCCTGCAACCCGGTCCGCCCCTCGC